>DATDTQ010000099.1:0-5181 GCA_035290765.1 Candidatus Peribacteraceae bacterium | reverse complement strand
ACTAAAGTATTTGCGCAACACTTCCTCAAATTGCTTCGGTGAATGCGCATCCTCACGGAGACTTTCGAGATTACGAACGAGATTGACCCGCGCCGGCTTCGCCGTCAGCGCGTAGAGCGCGCCTTTATATTCATCATGCGCGATGTTGCCAAACAGGCAATCACGATGCATTGCCTCGGTGCGAATCTGAATTTCGATTGGCATCTCGGTGATCCCTGGTGACGGGTAGACGACGGTATGAATGGAACGGTAGCCGTTCTCTTTCGGCGCACCGATGTAATCTTTCAATTTACCCGGAATTGGGTGCAAGACAGCGTGAATGATGGCCAAAGCTCGGTAGCAATCCATGACTGTCGGCACGATGACCCGAATCGCTAAGCGATCGGTTAATTCTTCGAAAGGGCGCCGCTTCAGCACCATCTTTCGATAGGTCGAATAGAGACTCTTAATGCGGCCCTCCAGTTGGGCGGAAATGTTATTTTTTCGGAGTTCCTTCTGTAGGTGTTTGACCCCTTGGCGAAGGCAAATCTTGTCCAAGGGCAAACGTTGTTGAAAACGTTTTTGTAGCCGCTTGGCAGTCAACGGTTGGAGCGATTCAAAACAAATATTTTCCATGTCTTCCCGCCACCGGATCATGCCTAGGCGACCGGCGATGGCTGTGTACATGTGCAGCGTTTCATTTGCGATTTGTCGCTGCAGCGTGGATTGGAAACGACTCAAATGGCGCACGTCATTCAGGCGGTGCGCCATACGGAGGGGCAAGAGATGTTCGTGAGTTGTGGAAGCGACGATGACTTGATCCAAGTCAGCCGTATTTTCATCAATATGCAAACGCCGGAGCATGTGCATTTGTTCCACGAGTTTTCTCTCTTCATTTGTAAGTGGAGACGCAGACAGGAGTGATTCTCCGTTTGGATGCACTAAAATGTCATGCAGGAGGGCAGCACAGAGGAGGGATAGCGGCGGTGAAGCCTCATTGAGCGTTAACGCCACTTCAAAACCGTGCTGGGAATAATGCTCCCCGGTTCGCCGCTTGATTACTGTAAGATGGCGCACCCCGTGCTCATACACCGCGCGGAGACGTGTGCGCTCGCGACGCGGAAAGCGCGCGGCAATGGTCCGAAGTGTCGCTTCCGTAGACAACAGACGCAGTATACCAAGAAACCCTATTTTCTGTTATAATAGAGAGATTTATGCGTTTTCCCAAAATGATTCGTTGGCCACGGATGAATCTCCGCGACCCCGCCTTGGGACTGGGGTTACTCATCATCGTGGTCGTCGGTGGAATGGCCACCATGATTTATGTTCGTGGTAACACGATCATGAAGGAACAACTCCGGAAGGAGCTGCAGCAAACGGCCGCTGTGGCTGCACTGCAATTTAGCGCCATAGAGCTGGAACAGATTCGGACAATCAATGATGTCCAAACGGATACGTTCCACCGCGTCGTCACGAAGTTAAAGAAGATTCAAACCCAACTGCCGGATGTTCGCTTCGCGTATCTCATGCGCCGCACGGATCATCCGGCGCAACTGGAATTCATTGCGGAGCATGACTCGCTCGATACGCCGGAGGAATTGGATAAAAACGGTAACGGAACTGTCGAGTCGGAAGAAGAAGCTTCACAGCCTGGTGACCGCTATATCATTACAGGTATTCCGGCGATGCAGGGGCCAGCCTTTGCCGCGCCAACTGTTGATGAAGAGATTACCGTGGATCAATGGGGCGCGATGATCTCTGGGTACGCGCCAATTCACGATGAAGCCGGCGCATCAGTCGCCATTTTGGGCCTTGATATGAATGCCTCGAATTTCATCCGTCAGTCACATGGGGTGATCTCTCCGCTGGCGCTGCTCAGCGCGATTGTCATCAGCATTGTTATTGCTGGAATGATGACCGCCAGCAGCTTCCGCCGACGCATGCGTTCGCTTTATAACGCAGAGCGCGAGCGTTACTACACTATGCAAAAGATGTTGGTCCAAATGGGCGGCCCTGTTTCTTCCATCAGCTGGTGGGCCGAACTCCTCCGGGATAAACGAATGGAGGCCAAACCAGATGGTGATGAGCTGCAAATGCTGGAGCAGCTCTCCCAGGCCAGTCGTCGCCTCAATGAATCCGTCGAGGGCATTCGCCGCGCTTGTGACATTGAGCAAGGCATCGTTCCGCAAGATCGGGCTGAGCTGCCGCTCTCTGCCATCCTCACTGTGGCCACCTCGGATATGACTGGCAAACTGCGGCAAAAAAATCAGCGGCTGAATGTGAATGTTGATCCGGACTTGGCGATCGAAACAGATCCCGATTTGCTCTCGGGCGTCATTCACGAACTCCTCGAAAACGCCTCGGCCTTCTCGGCCCCAGAGACGGTCATTACCATTCGCGGGGAAGCTGATCGGGATAATGTTTCCGTGATGATTGAGGATCAGGGACGAGGCATCAAGAAGGAAGACGTAGCCAATCTCTTTGATTTCACACACAAGAATACAGACCGCTATAAACCGACCGGCAATGGCTTGGGTCTTCATCTGAGCCGCCTCATTATTGAATCACTGGGCGGTACGATTCGCTGCCATAGCAAAGTTGATGTAGGCAGTACGTTTACGATTACATTACCTAGAACATAGCCAGTATGAAGTATGTTGTATCTTGTATGTGGTATACGACATACCACATTCTTCATACTACATACTTAAAAGTTCCCGCGCCCGGTCTATCAACATCGCTGCTTCGGCACGGTTGAGAACTTCATCGACGCCGAAGTGACCGTCGGGATGGCCGACCATTAAGCCAAACGCGCCGACTATTGCAATGTCTGCATAAGCAGCATGATGCGAAGGAACATCGGTAAAGGTGGGCGCAGCCTGCTTCTTCACTTTTGAACCGAGGCGAGCCGTAACTGCTTTATCTTCAAAGATGCTGCGCACATAGCGGGCAGTTTCACCACGGGTAACTGCAATATCTGGTGCAAAGGGTTTACGACTGTCGAGCCAGCTTTTGGCCGCGAACTGACAATACCCGCGTACGGCGTAATGGTCAGGTGCGAATGGTGGCACACAGACCGCCGGCTGCACGACTTTTGCATCGCTCAAAAAACGGTGAAACAGTGTTACGACCTGACCGTGTGTCAGCGTATCGGCTGCACCAAAACGACCATCGTCGTACCCTTGGATAATACCGGTATCAAACAAGCGATGGACCGCGGAAGAAGCCCAATCCGGTACCGCATCAGAAAAGACTTTCCCGTCTTTGCCCGTAACCGCAATAGTCGCTGTGTCGCGGAACCCTTCAGCTGAGGCTGTCACCTTCATAGCTCCTGGGCGAACTCCTTTGACAGTGCAATCATCACGCGCACCTTCGCAGCCAGTAATGACTGCTTCATTGTTTCCTTGTTTGCGTTCTGTCCAGAAAGCATCGATTGGAACACTCCCACTAACAAACACGCCGAATGATTCCAAACGCAAGGAACTGCCGATATTCATGCGGCGGCTTGGCGTTTGAATTTGCACACCCAGTAATTTGTCACTAGCAAATCCGGCATCGGGTGAAACAACTATCGCCAATGAAACGCGTCCCAAATTTGAGACATTGGATTGCTCGGCTTCTATCAACGAACGACTGAGATGTGGATCCGACAAAAGAGTTTGGGTAATGATTCCCACGACAAAGAGCAAACTCAACATTAAAAACCGCTGGAGCGGATAGCGAGTTGGCAAGCGTTTGCGTTGCATGAAGATGGGGGTATGTCTGTGATAGAGTGTTTCTAAACGGATTTCTTTAAGTCTTATTATACAATGAAAGCTAAGGAAAGTCAAAGATCGCACGAGCTGTTTGGATTGTTCTTTTTAATAGGAATTACGATGGGTTCTGCGGCTGTGGTGCCCCTAAATAACGTTGGTTTTGGGCTGCCCAAACTCCTCATTTTTGCCGCTACAGCCACGGTTGGAGCAGTGTGGCTGCTCTGGCAAGACAAACTGCCTATGCTCGAAGTGGTCCGGCGCCACCGACTGGGTCAGTTCTGGGGCTACTTCATTGCCATCATCCTGCTTTCTTTTAGCTGGGCAGCCATGCCGATCATTAGCGCCCTCGGCGCCGCGCCGCGCTTCGGCGGTGCTCTGACCTATGTCGTGTGTTTTACCATCGCTGCTTGCGCGATCAATCTGTGCCAATTTCCGCGCAGTCGCGCTTACATCATTGGGGCAATCGTTCTGAGTAATGCCGTTGTTGTCGGTTACGGATTTCTGCAACTCGTTCAACTTGATCCTCTGAGTGCTTGGTGGAACACAAACATGTTCATCGGTCGAGTATTTTCCTCCGCCGGACAGCCGAATGTTTTGGCTTCGTTCATTGTACTTACGTTGCCGTTTGTAGAGTTTCCCGCGTTGAATGCCAGACTTTCTCGAGCAGAGCGGACTGTTTGTGCATTGCTGACACTCCTCAACATTGCTGTCCTGCTTGGCACAGCCAGTCGGGCCGGTATTCTTGGCCTTCTTGTAAATGTCGCGGTCCTGGGCCTCGCCACTCGCGCGACGATGCGAAAGAGACTTCGTCAATCAAACCAACAGCAGCAACTCACCCTTCTCTTCCTCGGTTTAGCCTTCATTGCTGGAGCTATCACTGTCTTTACTCATCGATGGACCGTTGAGGCACCTCTCCGCTCCATCGAATCACGCGTTCTTGTGTGGGGCGATGCTCTACGGATGATTGCGGATCGACCTCAGGGCTACGGCCTCGATGCAGTGGGTGTGATTTCGCCGGAGTTTAGCAGCGCCGCGTTACATACAGTTGAACCACTCGGGGCAATCGTGGATCGTGCCCACGCCTTGCCATTGGATCTTTGGCTGACATTGGGACCGTTGGGTGTCCTTAGCTACTACGCATTTTTGCTGGCTCTGATTGCCGTGGCTTGGCAGCTGCGACATACCTCCGTCTCCGCCACAGCCGGTGGACTGGGACTTTTCAGCTATAGCATCACGATGCTCTTTGGGTTTGAAACTGTGCTCACCCAACTCTTCTTTTGGCTTATCGCCGGCCTGATTATGGGGATCACCTGGTACCTTGCGCGTGACAGCAAAAAAACAATATCGACGCGTGGCCTGCAAGTGGGAGCGGTGATCCTCGGTGCGCTCAGTTTGGCCACTGTTATTACAAGCACTCTGTGGCTACGCAGCCGAAGCTACTTGGCTC
>DATDTQ010000098.1:0-6612 GCA_035290765.1 Candidatus Peribacteraceae bacterium | reverse complement strand
TGCCGTCGCTGCAAGCCGGCGTCACTGGAGTTGCCGAACAAACGTAACCGTTTTCTGCTTCGCAGACGCCATTGCAACCGTCGCCGCCGGTCGTATTTCCGTCATCGCATTGCTCGGTGCCTGCAACCATGCCGTCGCCGCAGTGCGTGCGGCAGTAGCCGCCTTCCGGGAGCTCCTGCAGGAAGCAGTACCAGCCGTCTTCCATCGCGCATGCAGCGCTACAGCCATCCCCACTTTGCGTATCACCGTCGTCGCATTCTTCTGCGCCGCCGACAAGGCCGCTGCCGCAAATGATATCGACTAAGCCAGTGCAACTCGTATTGCAATGCCCTTCCACGCCGTTGTTTTCCCCGCTGTCGCACGCTTCGGCCGCAAGGGTGTTCAGAAACTGGTCACCGCAACTCGGTACGGTACAGTCGCCATCGCAAGTGGCAGAAATGCCGCCAGTATCACAGGCTTCACTGCCGGCTTGAATGTTGTCACCGCAAGTCGTGACACAAACACTCGGAGTTCCGGTGCAACTCCATCCTATTTCAGCAAGACACAGCGCAGAACAGCCATCACCGCTGGTTGTGTCGCCGTCATCGCAAGATTCATCCACATTCAAAATTCCATCACCACAAGGTCCTACTACTACTTGGGCCGTCAGCTGCGCAGTCAATTGCGGACCACCGTGTTCTATCACATGAAAATGCGCCAGCGTCACCAGCCCGGCGACGAGGCTCAACACAAGCATGCGTGTGTTGTTTGTTTTTCGCATAGAATCCTACTATTCTAGCAGAAATATCACCTTTAGACCAGTCACGAACTTCGATACACTGCAGCCATGGATATTTCGGCGATCCTCGCCGGCTATGACACAAAAAACCTGACGGTTGGGGCTCTCGGTGGCCATAGCGCACTCGATACGGCGCATGGCGCGAAGGGGGCCGGATTTCGGACCGTGGTCGTGGCCCAAAAGGGGCGCCATTCGGTGTATGAACGCTACAAAACCAAAGATGAACGGGGCTGTATCGATGAACTGATCGTTGTTGAAAAATTTCAGAATGTGCTCGACGAAGCGGTGCAAAAACAACTGCGCGACCTCAATACCATCTTCGTTCACAACCGTTACTTCTGGGTCTACTTCGATGACCCGACCAAGGTTGAATCATCGTTCAACGTGCCTATCTTCGGCTCACGTTATCTCTTGAAACTTGAGGAAAGAGATCAGCCTTATAACCAATATCATCTCCTGAGCGATGCCGGCATCCGCACGCCGAAAATTTTTGCAAAGGCGACGGACATTGATCGTCCTGTCATCGTCAAGGCATCGGAAGCGCAGCGCGGGTACGAGCGCGCGTTTTTCGTCGTTTCATCGGCTGCCGAATGGGGAAAACAGGGGAGCCAGCTCGAGAAAGCAGGCAAAGTGTCGAAGAATTGGCGGAGCGCCACCATCGAAGAATTCGTGATTGGCGCGCCGGTCAATTTTAACTTCTTTTACTCGCCGCTCGACGGTTCCCTCGAACTGCTCGGGACCGACACGCGGCGACAAACCAATCTCGATGGGTTTTTGCGGATGACGGCGCCGGAGCAAATGGAAGCGCTTAAGTATATGGACAAAAAAATGATCGAGACGGGCCACATCGCCGTGACCGTCAAAGAATCGCTGCTCGAAAAAGCGTACGACCTCGGTGAAAAATTTGTGAAGGCAACGCAAAAATTATCGAAGCAGATCGATCCGGCAGGGAAGGGGATCATTGGCCCTTTTGCGCTTCAAGGTGCGGTGATTGCTGAGGAGGGGAAGGAAGACATCGTCATTTTTGACGTGTCGCTTCGGATTCCGGGTTCACCTGGTATACGGGCTACACCGTATAGCGGCTATCTGTATGGTGAGTCGATGAGTGTAGGCGAACGCTGCGCATTGGAGATTAAGCGGGCGGTGGAGGAGAAGAGTTTAACCGAAATAGTTACCTAGATAGAAGAATTGACAAGGGGAATTTACTTATTACAATGACAAACCTCCTTCTTCTTGAACTTTGAACAATCCAACCGATGAATCATTGGTACCGCTGGAGACAGATCCTTTGAAAGAAGGACTTTTTGCAGATGAATACAGATCAATTGTCGGAATTATGCAGGAAGCCATAGAACGTTTGCGTAAGCTGCACGAAGTAATTTTTTTAGCGTCGAGTGACGATGATGATAAGCTTTTTCAGCGCATTGATGAGGAGAAGTGCGAGTTTGAACAGACTCAAGATGATTATTTTGAGCTACGCAACGCTCTAGAGTCAGTCAAATCTCCCGTTGATTCTCTTTCTGTTCTACGAGAAACAAGCGTTGCAATTGACGAAATTTTTGACCAAGTGAATCAGCTTTCCGCCTTGCTGTCTCCATACCAAGAATCAGTGCAACGCTGTCTGGAAATGTCCAATAGCGCAATCGTTGTTTTAACTCAGCAAGGGAAATACAACATGATCTTATCGTTGAGCCGTTTGCTAGTGAAGCTTCAATCGGAACTAGACGAGCTTAACGCGAGGCAAAGAGCGAATGAAATTGCGAAGAGGCAATTAACTGATGCTAAAGGTAGATTGCATGAACTTGAGATGTATTTACAGACAGCAGAAAAACCAGTAGGAGGTGAGGCTGCAACGCCTCATCGAAAGGTGATAATTGCAGATTTGCGAGATGTAAACAATGTTGTTACCGAACTTGAAACAGAAGTTTCACTTCGAAAAAAATCTACGCAGCAATATTGGCAGACACTCGCTGCTCACGTAAATTCACATGATATGTACGAGATGCTCTGTTTTGTGGCAAGAATGAGTTCAAAAAAAAGATGGTCGCGGGAAGTTATAAATGATCTTGCCGAGAAAATAGAAGCTCTGGAAATGGCTTTGCAATCCTCAGTTGTGAAAGAAGTTTAATTATTCCCCCTATTATTTCTATGAAAGAAGCATCACACGATTTTGACACTGTCAGGCCGAACGATGTAGCAGAGGATGAATCGGAACAAGGTGATTTTAATATTACGGAGGCTTTTTCTCAAGAAGGGCTAACTACTGAAGACTTTAATCCCGAGGATCAAAGTCACATGGCAAAAGTATTGTGTGTAGTCAGCAAGGCGACACTCAAAAGATGTCATTATAAAATCATCATTGGTCCGCTTATAAATTTATTGGGAAATAAAATTACAAGCAGTCAAATAACCAGTTTCGCGTCGGACCAGGGAAAAGAAATTCTTCTAACACCTGAAGAGCGGTCAGAATTAAGCGACTTATTACTGATTGCCAGAGAGCAGCGGTACGACAATATTGAAAATCTCCGTACTGCTGATGAAATCGTAAAGAAAATTTTACGGCGCATCGATACTCTGTTGGCTCAATCATGTCAGTTTGAAGAGAGGGCTGCTTATCGGAAGGATTATCGCAGTATTCCTGGGTTAATGCATGCATACGGACATAATTTTGAACCTGTGGATTTAAGTCTGGAGGGCGACGAAATTCCCCAAGAAATTGTTATAGCGGTGCGTGACAGAGACGCCTTGAAGAGACGAGTACTTTTCTTGCAGTCTCAAAACCGAAAACTTCAGGATAATGCTGTGGGCATTGGCAAGCGTATAGAAGAAACAGTGAAGAGTATAGAAAACCTTCTTCGGGCGAGCAAAAACGAATAATAGGTAAACTGGTCCGGCTAGGCGAATGCAACCTAGATCTGAAGATCAGGCGCGGCCAATGAGAAACGATTGGCTGAGATCGTTACGTAAACTGTTTGTATTTGGGCTTCGGTAGCTTAAAATTTTTTCGTTGGGGCTGCCCGACTTCGCCCTTCGGGCTACGCCGGGCGAGTTGCTCATTTTTTCTTCCGCAGTCAGACTTATTCTGTTATTCCTGGGGCTGTAGCTCAGTTGGCTAGAGCGCTGCATTCGCATTGCAGAGGTCAGGGGTTCGACTCCCCTCAGCTCCACCAAATTCTGCTATAATTGATTGCATGGGGCATTAGCTCAGCTGGTAGAGCGCCTGCTTTGCAAGCAGGAGGTCGCCGGTTCGATCCCGGCATGCTCCACCATTCGACTCGCCTTGTTCACTTCGTTTACGAGACTTGCTCATGGTGAACCACTTACATTGTAAGAGTCGAATGACCCTGAGCTTGTCGAAGGGCCCTATTCTGACTCACACAAAACCTACGGTTTTCTCTCACGGGCTTTCTTCCCTATAAAGAGTCGCTCTAGCCTGGCAAAGCCAGGCTTCGCGAGTTTTTATTATGACGAAAATATTTGATTCAGAAACTTCAACGACTCTAGTCTTTTTTCACCAACTGAATATCAGGCTTTTTAGCGAATGCTTCCAAGATGCGCTTGGTTAAGCGCGTAATCACCGGTCGTCGTTCACCAATAGGCACCGAGAAGCGGAGGGTGAAGTCGATGCCTTTCTCACCGATTTCCATGTGAATGGCGGGGCCGCGGGAATGGTGCGGAATGTAGTAGAGGCGCGTGCGCGCTTCATGCTGCCGGCGGTCACGCTCGGTGTCTTCGCCAGTTTCTTCCACCAAAATTTCCATCAGGATTTTTTCCGCGGTTTGCCAATCACTTTCAAAGGTCATGATGATGTGCATTTCCGCACGCAGATAATCGGATGTAGCGTGATGGTCTACCACGTTCTGCGTCAGGACTTGCGCGTTTGGAATCGAAACAATCTTGCCCGTGCGCTCCAAAACATCGCCTTTGTCGCCGACTTCAAGGAGCTTCGTGCGAAACATACCGATATCCACTACTTCGCCGGTCACGGGTGCTAGATTGCCGATGGTGATGCGGTGCCCATGGTTGAAGAGACGGCTGCGCTTAATCATGAAATAGCCGAACAAATCTTTAAAAATATCCTGCAGCGCGATTGCGACGCCCGCGCCGAGAATGGCGAACGACGTGATTGCATTGGGTTGGCGGGAAAGTAGGGTCGTGACCAGCCAGAGCGCGGTCAGGACGTACACCGTCGTGCTGAACACTTTGACAGCGTTGAAGCGCCGGCGGTGGTCGGGAATCCGCACTAAAAAGCGCGTTCTGATCAAGCGCTCTAGCAGCCAAATGATCGCCAAGATCAGCGCATATTTGCCGATCGGCAGCAGCAGCGCAAACTGCTGGAAGCGCACCTGGATGGTCAGCTTTTGCGCGCGCTCCTTGGCAAGAGCCAGGCGCTCTTCCAGGACTTTAAGTTCTTCTTCCAGCATGGCGCGCCGCGCCTTGAGTTCTGAGTGCGTCGTCGTCAGGCGAAACGGCACCGAGCCGGTGCCTGTTTGCTGATCGCTGTAATAATATTCTTCCTCCGTGTCGAGCAGGTCCACATCCACGCGGTGCTCCTGTAATTGATCTTCCAGGACATCGACCACTCGACGCTGGCGTTCAATCGCCTGGGTCAGATCTTCCGCTTGCGCGCCGTCGGTGACAGGGGAAATGACGGCGTCAATTTCGGCGCCGAACTCCTCGCGCAGCGCTTCCAGTTCGTCTTCGATCCGCCGCTGCACGTATTCGCTGTCCGGGCTGCGTTCCAATTGAACATACAATTGCGTGAGAGCATCCAGGCGCGGATCGGCCACGGACGGCGTTTGGGCGCTTGCGAAAGGCGCTCCAAGCAGCGTAACCAGCAGCGCGGTGATGATAAAACGTTTCATGACCGCTCCATTCTGCCTGGTGCATCCGTTCGTGCAAAGGGCGCTTTTGTGGTATTATAAAGAGAAATCATATGAACCTCACCGTCGCGTATTTCACCATGGAAGTCGGCCTGCGGTCCGAAATGCCGACGTATGCCGGCGGCCTCGGCATGCTGGCCGCCGATATTCTGCGCTCGTGCGCGGATTTGAAGGTGGCGGCGGCCGGCGTCTCAGTCGCCTGGCAACACGGCTATTTACACCAACACATCAACGCCGATGGCTCCCAGGTGTATGAGGGCATCAATTGGCGGAAAGCCGATTACCTCAAACGATTGCCAGCGACGGTCACCGTCCAAATTGAAGGTCGGTCGGTGCGCGTCGGTTGTTGGGTCGAGGAACTTCGCTCCGGCGATCACGTCGTGCCGGTGTATTTTCTCGATACTGATTTGCCGGAAAATGAGCCGCAAGACCGCCTCATCACGGAACAACTCTACGGCGGTGACAATACCATGCGGCTAAAACAGGAAATTATCCTTGGCATCGGCGGTGTCAGGATGCTCCGCGTGCTCGGCCATAAAGACATCGGCACATTCCACATGAACGAAGGCCACGCCGCTTTTTTGACGCTGGAATTGCTGCGCGAGCGCGATTTTCAAGACGATGATGTCCGGCCATCATGCGCATTCACCACCCACACCCCGGTCGCCGCGGGACACGATGTGTTCCCTTACGACCTCGCTTGGCGCATCGCAGGCGACCAACTGCCGTGGCATATCAAGCGCATCGCGGGCGAAGATGCGCTATCGATGACGCATCTGGCGCTTAACATGAGCCATTACACCTGCGGTGTATCGCAAGTGCACGGCGAAGTGTCGCGGCGCTTGTTCCCAAGCTACCGGATTGATGCCATTACGAATGGCGTTCACCATCTCACCTGGACGAGTCCGGAAATACAGGCGCTTTTGGACACGCATATCCCGCAGTGGCGGG
>DATDTQ010000097.1:0-5769 GCA_035290765.1 Candidatus Peribacteraceae bacterium | reverse complement strand
ATGTTTACAATGTTCTAGACGGCTGTGATAAATTATTGCTTGCCCCTGATACACTACACATTGATTATATTGTCAGTGGGATGCGAGCGTTGGAAGCGATGACGCTGGCCGATACGATTGACGAGCAAGCCTTCGATCGTTGCGTAACTTTCATAAAACGAGAATTTCAAGAATTAACATTAGATTTAGCTGGAAAAGTCCAACCTAAGCCGTTACCAGACCTAGAGTGGGGTTATGTATCGGATGATTTTATATATTCCTTAGGCAACCTTAGTGAACATGTCCTTTCTTTAGTTAAAGAAATTATCTCAAAACATCAAATTAGCAATACTCATGTTGACGCTGTGCTAAAAAATTTAGAGATACGCCGGGAAAATCTGCTGGGTCTTGTCGAAAGCTCAATCAAATTTGCTTCATAACAACTAATCTATTACTGCACCTCCACATACTCCTTCACCCACCTTCGCCCTTCCGTCTTCGCCAAGGCTACGCCGGACAAGTCGGGCTACGGCGGGCAGGCCTGACTTCCATAAAACAAGTTCCACAATATTGACTCATTGACAGTCATGCATTACAATAGTCAAGTATCACCACGAAAAGGCGCTCCTTGAGGTTCCGTCCTCACGGGGCCCTTTTCATATATTCCAGCTTCTTGCGTTGCGAACTGATTCCAGTGAGGAAGCCGGCGGCAAAAGGTTTTAACAACGCCGAATAGTCCTGCTCATTAGGAACCAAAATCATCCGTAATTTCCCCTGCTCTTCCAGATATTTCACCAGGCAATAATAGTCTCCGTCCCCGGCGACGATGACTGCTTTATCGAATTCCGACAATCGAGTCATAACACTCAATACCAAGTCTGCGTCGCAATTCCCTTTTTACCTTACCGTCTTTGTATCGAAGCGTCGGTTTAAAGATGAGAATGAAGCCACTCCTCAATGCCTTTGTGAAGGTTTTGGCCGTCGATAAAAGCATAGTTCTCTATATGCAGAATGTACTCCCGTATTATCGCACCTCCACATACTCCTTCACCATTTCAATCTTCCCAAAGTTTTGGACCCAAACTGTCCCAAAAATACCCACGCCGATTTCGTCGAAGCTGACTTGGAGAAGATTGCTGCGGTGTCCGGGTGAAGCCATCCACTCCTTCACCGCTTGTTCCGGCGAAATCTGCCCTTTCGCCAGGTTCTCCCCGACCGCAAAGCGCGGGCGGCAGAAGCAGGTAAGGTCACAGCCGCACGGGGGAGTGGCATCGAAGTATCCTTCCAACCGAATGCGGTCCACATAGGTGCGGCCGTCTTGGCTATGGTGGTCAAAGTAATTGTTGTTCCACAAATCCTTGGCGTGCTTCTGCGCGGCGGCTTGCAGCAGCGCATCAATCTTCAGCGGCGGCAATTTTTCTTTGGCGCGCTCGGCGTTTGTGAGTTCCACGATCTTCACGCGCGCTTTGGCCGTCATTTCTTCATCCTGCATATATTGCTGCAGCGTCGCCGCGCGCACTTGTTGCGTCGTCGCTTGCGAGGCCACGCGCGTGCGCGTGGCAGATTCAATGACCGCCCGCGGAATCACGCCGCCGGTCGGGCTCGGCTGGCGACGTTCGAGAGCGGGGTAGAGGCGCGCCACAGTCGGCTTCTCCACTTTAATGTTTTCTGGGTACGCCGCTTTGATCCGGCCCATCACGGCGGCCGCATCAGCGTGCGTCAGCAGCGCATGCGGTTGCAGAAGCGCGAAGGTCTTTGCACCGGGGAAGAGTTCGTGTGCCCAAGCCAGACCGGCGTAGGGTTTGAACCACGCGTCGGCCGGCACATCTTGGAATGATTGCGGCAAATCTTTGGGCAGCTTCAGGCCGATCGTCGCTAACTTCAAAAACTGCACACGCGTCACAGGTCCGTATGGGTAGAGGAGTCCAAAGGTGGCGTGCGGGTCCAGCATCCCGCGGGCGATAGCCTCGAGCATTGCCGGTGTTCGCGGATCGGTATCCTGAAGATCCGGAAAGCGACCGTTATTTTTATGCTGCGGGATGTCGGTCATCACGTTGCTTAGAATCAACGCCACCGCTTCTGCACGCGAGACGGCGGAAGATGTCTGTGCCAAAAGTAGCCGGCTGGAAACGGTTACGGTTCCAACAAGGGCGAGGGCTAAGGAAAGGAACGCGAATCGGCGCATAGTTTCTCCTTATTATAGCAGGAAAATCCTTGAGGCGCTGCCCCGGCCGCTCTACCATACCGCGGACGGCCCCGCCCGTACCGAACGGTGCGTTAGGACAGGCTACGTGGCTGCCTTCTGTATGTTACATACGCTCAAACCAGCCAAAGGATCCCGCAAACTTCCGCGCCGTCTCGGCCGGGGCAGCGGTTCGGGACAAGGCACGACCGCCGGGCGGGGAACAAAAGGGCAACAGTCGCGTACCGGCAAAGGTCGCCGCTTCGGCTTTGAAGGCGGACAAACGCCGCTGGTCATGCGCCAGCCGAAACTTGGCGGCTTCAAGCACCCCCGCCGCGTAGAATTTGAAATTGTGAACCTCGACACGCTCGAAGAGAAACTCGAAGCGGGATCGTATGACCAGACTCAGCTACGCGCAGCGCGCGTCATCCGCAGTCCGCGGAAGGTGAAGCTTCTCGGCCGAGGTGAGATTAAAAAGAAATTTACACTGACCGTTGACGCTACTTCGCAACAAGCGCGCGAGGCGGTGGAGAAGGCCGGTGGTACAGTGACCGTGTCCCGGTAAGCATGTTTCGATACCTTCAACAGCTGTGGCGATCCGAAGATTTGCGCCGACGCATTTTAGTGACGCTCGCGCTGCTCTTCATCTACCGCGTGGTCGCGCACATCGCCGTACCGGGTGCCGATCCTCTGGAGGTGAAGGCGCTCCTGGATCGTGGATTCAGTAGCGGCGTGATCGGCATCTTCGCCGCTCTCACCGGTGGCGCGCTGGATAACTTTTCGGTGGTGATGCTCGGGCTTTCGCCATACATCAATGCTTCGATCATCATGCAGCTTTGCACCGTGATCTTCCCCAAACTCGAAGCGCTCAGCAAGGAAGGCGCGACTGGCCAGCAAGTGATCAATCGTTACACGCGTTGGCTGGCGGCGCCGTTGGCCTTTGTCCAAAGCTACGGCTTTCTCTTCTTACTGAAACAAAGCGGCATCAACTTTATCGACACGTCGTTCCCGGCCATTTTTCTGCCGATGCTCTACGTGACCGTCGGTTCGATGTTCCTGATGTGGCTCGGTGAGCTCATTACGGAGAAGGGAGTCGGCAACGGTACGTCACTCATCATCTTCGTCGGTATCGTGTCCGGTGTTCCAACCGTGTTGAGTTCCATGCTGGCGGCCGGTGAAGGTAAGCAAGTGGCATTCTACCTCTTCGCCATTGTTTCACTGGCCATGCTTGTAGCCATCGTGCTCTTCACCGATGCGCACCGCTTGATTCCCATCACCTACGCCAACCAAGGTGCTGGTCGTGGCGTGCAAGGCAACATTCCGATCCGCCTTAACCAAGCCGGCATGATCCCGATCATCTTCGCAATCTCACTCATCACCTTGCCGGCAATCCTTGGGCAGATGCTACAAACCTCGCCGCGCTTTGGCTTTATCACGCAGTTCATCAATGTCCAAATGAATCCGCAGAGTCCCACATGGATCTACGTTGGCGTGTACTTCCTCTTAGTCCTCGCGTTCACGTACTTCTATGTGTCCGTCACCTTCAAACCCGATGATCTTGCTGAAACCATCCAAAAGCGCGGCGGCTTCGTCCCCGGCGTGCGGCCCGGCCGTCCGACGGCGGATCTCCTCCGAAATGTCAGCTATCGCCTCAATCTGTGGGGTGGCGTCTTCCTTGGCCTTGTTGCCGTCGTGCCGCTTGTCTTCACCATGTATTCAACGCTCACCTCACAAGACCTCATCATTTCCGGATCAGGTCTCATCATCGTGGTCGGCGTGGTCACCGAACTGATCCGGCAGGTGAATGCGCAGCTGCTGGCGCATGATTACGAGAAGCTAGTATAATTGGGAACCTTAAACCTGAGCAGGTTTAGGAAGTTTAGAAGGTTTGGCATGTTTGGCGCGAGCTTCTATCAATCGTTGAATCAGACAGCTTGCCTTGTTTAGCTGAGCAAGAAGTGTTTCATATTGCGTCTCCGAAAAATATTGAAGTTCGAAAGACAGTTGCAGAAAATTATCGACTTCAGCACATGAGCCATAACTGCGATGATAATAAGAAAGCTGATGTGCGGCTGTATACATTCGCGAACCTTCTGCTAATTGAGTTTCAATCGAATACGCGGCTCTGCGGAGTTGATTCGTCATCGCGTATTGTTCAGTAAGAGGAAAAGCCGCAGTTGTTTTATAAATCAGTAGGGTTAACTTGTGTGCTTCCTGCCAAGCAACCATTTGCCGAAAGCCCCCTGAAGAACGATAAAACATAGGTGAATGATCGTACACTATAAGTCAAGGAACCCGCTGAACCTGCTATACCTGCTAAACATTTCCGTTTAAGAGCAAATTCGCTACTCTTGCCGTAATGGACTTAGTTCTCTTTGGCATCCAAGGCAGCGGCCAGCCTTCGCCCCGCTTCGCGGAGCTACGGCCGGCGAGTGCCTCAATTTCTTTTCTATGGACTTAGTTCTCTTTGGCATCCAAGGCAGCGGCAAAGGTACCCAAGCCAAGCGGCTCGTGGCTGAATTCAACTTTCACTTCTTCGAGGCGGGCGGAACACTCCGCGCCATCGCGGCGGAGGATTCTCACTTGGCCAGCCAGGTGCGATCGTATATCAACGCGGGCCACTTGGTTCCACACGAGATCATCATGGAAGTTGTGCGGGAAAAGATTGTCGACATTCCACCGGTCGATCCCATTCTCTTCGATGGTATTCCGCGCGATGCTAACCAGAAGCGTGACTTTGATATTATGATGACTGAACTCAAACGCGAATTCTTCTGTGTGAACATTTTGCTCACTGAGGAGCGCGCGCTCGAGCGTATCAAGCGGCGCGCGACCGAACAAAGTCGTGTTGATGATTCAGATGCAGTGAAGATCAAACGGCGTATTCAAATCTTCATGGATGAAACTACGCCGGTGATTGAAGCGTATCGCAAGGCCGGTAAACTGATCGACGTAGACGGTGAAGGGACTGTGGATGAGGTCTACTCCCGTTTAGCGGCTGCTGTTCGTAAAAGACTATGAATCAGATTCTGACGTTTTCGCCCGCGGAACTGGTGGCCTTCCGGCAAGGCGGCGCGATTCTGCGCGACTGCCTCGATTACGTGGCCACCCTCGTGGCGCCTGGCATTTCCACACGTGAACTCGACGACGCGGCCGAATCGTTCATTCGCGAGCGTGGCGGCGAGCCAGCGTTTAAAGGATATAACGGATACCCAGCCACGCTTTGCACATCGGTGAATGAAGAGTGCGTGCATGGCATTCCCGGTAAACGCGTTCTGCAAAACGGCGACATCATTTCTTTGGATTGCGGCGTCCGCTTCGGTGGCTTGAATACCGACGCGTGCATCACTGTACCGGTCGGGCAAATCAGCGCCGAGGCGTCGCGGCTGCTCACTGTCACCGAGGAAGCCCTCGAAATCCTTGTGGGGATGATCCGTGAAGGTGTGCGCACTGGTGATCTTTCCCACGCGGTCCAGAAACACGCGGAAGAAAACGGATTCAAACCGGTTCACTCGCTGACCGGCCACGGTTTGGGGCCAACCCTCCATTCACCGCCTGATATTCCAAATATCGGCGAGGCGGGAACGGGACCGGCGCTGCCGGCGCAC
>DATDTQ010000096.1:0-4755 GCA_035290765.1 Candidatus Peribacteraceae bacterium | reverse complement strand
GGGAAGGAGGGGTCTGCGTATACGTCGTGGGATTGATCTTGAGCTATATGGGCATTCGGGATCCGTTCAATAGATCCCCCGATGTGTCATCTAGTTGTTCAAAGCAAATACGGGCACTGCACTAAGAGTAGTGCCCGTTATTGAAACGCTAGCTTCAGCGGAGTTTTTTGCAACAATACGCAACAAAGAACGACGGCTTTTTGTGGTACCAGATGCATGCTCAGCATGCTTATTTATTAAGCATGTTATTATCGCAGCGCTAGTCGAGAAGTTATTTTTTTCAATGTAACTTTTCAGTTTTACATAATTATTTGATCACAAATTTATTATATTTATCGAGGTTGTAAATTTTAAGAATATCCATTAAGCTGTATGCGATTAAAGTTTGATTAGAAAAATATTTCGGATAGGGAGTGCTCAATGAAAGCTGGAAATAAATCGGGTCGTTCGTGTACAACAATGGCTCGGCGATTCTTGGGGGTGATGTTGTTGGCATTGTGCATACCCATGAGTGCCTTGGCGCATATCATCGAACGCGTTGAATTGAAGCAGGCCGGCGATGAGGCTGAAATTGTTGTTCGGTTTGAGACACAGGTTCAGTATCAACGACACTCTCCGCTTAACGAGGGCAGTAAACTGAATATTTTCTTCAAGGTTCTTGGAGTAGACGCAGATCCAACTTCAGTTATCGAAAAAACGGTGATAGCTGAGGGCGAATTCTTTTCTGGAGCGGCTTTTCAATACCCGGAACCAGACTCCTCATTGTTGGTAGAATTTCCGACATCAACAACTTTTCGCGTGCGCCAAGGTAGCGATGGGCGCAGTATCAGCATTTTCGTTCCTGTCACGGCATCTTCTGCGAAGCTGTTGCTTCCATCAGCCGACACCGAAAGCACGGCTCGTGACTATTTGGCAAAAGCTAAAAGTGCCATGAGCAGTAAAGATCCGGCTGCTGCTATTGAGGCGCTAAATTTGCTGCTTAATTTGCCTACCAATGCAAGCTCTCAAGAAGCGCAGGAATTGATTGGTATGGCGTATGAGCAAAATGGTGAAACTGCCAAAGCGCGCACCGAGTATGAATTCTACGCTAAGACCTATCCGGATGGTGCGGGTGCAGCCCGAGTTAACGAACGCTTGGCAGCACTTGCCTCCGTACCGGCCGCAAAGCCGGCTGATCGTCCGGCGCGCCGCCAGGAGGATACGGGTTGGCAGGTTTCCGGTGGTTTTGGTCAGACTCGCTATTATGGCAAGTCAAGTACAGCATTGGAGCCTACGACTGTAACCGTGATAAATTCCCTTGGAGAGTTCAATAAACTGGTAGATCCTGGATCAAGCACAGATAGAACCGATCAAAGTGCCCTTGTTTCCAGTCTAGATTTAATGGCGCGAAGCCGCTCCGAGGGCGTGGATAGCCGTTTTGTAGTTCGCGACGTTGATACGCGCTATTTTCTGCATGACAAAAATTATAAGCCTGACATTAACCGGCTTAACGCCGCCTATTATGAACGAAGCAATCGCGAAGTGGGTTACATAATGCGTTTTGGACGACAAAGTCCCGCCGGCGGTGGTGTGATGGGAAGATTTGATGGTGCCCTTGCCGGTTATGATATCGCGCAGAATTGGCGTCTAAGCGGTGTTGCGGGCAACCTGGTCGAGTTTGGTAGTCAATACAACAAGACTTTTTATGGCGCCAATATTGACCTGAAATCCCTACCTTCAAATTGGAGCGGCAATGCGTTTGCTGTCCAGCAACAGGTCGGAAGCAAGACAGATAGGCAAGCGGTTGGATTTGAGGCGCGTTATTTTGATCCAAAGAAGAACTATTTTGGCCTAATCGATTACGATACATCCTTCCAAGCGCTCAACATTGCTATGTTTACGGCAAACTGGAACGCTGATATTGGCACAACCTACTACCTGACCATTGATCACCGCCGCTCACCAGTGCTGATGTTGACTTCGGCTAGTGATGCAACGCAAACGAGCTTGGATACCTTGATAAATACCATTGGTGATAGCGCCGTGCGTCAGGATATAGTGCGTATTACGCCAAAAATGACTGTGCTTTCGACGGGTTTGATGCATCCTTACTCGCAAAGATGGCAGTTCGGCGGTGACTTCCAGATTAGCAAAATGGGTGCAACGCAGGCGTCACAGAATCTGCCGTTAGTGATTCCTGCGCAAAAGGACACTGGTAATACCTATGTCTATTCTGCGCGGGCCATTGGCAGCGGAGTGTTTTTCTCCAATGACATGACTGTTTTTAGCGGGAGTTACGTTGATGCCAAGAGTACAACTGGCCCGACAACCTACAGCGCACAGTCCTATGCTGTGACTCATGTAGCAAGACCGTCCGAAAGATGGCAACTGGATACTTCATTGCGATTTTATTTGCAGGATAAGAGTGATGGCGAGAAGTTGAATCGTATTAATCCGGTATTAAGAGCACTTTACCATTGGAAGTCTAACTTGAGTTTTGAGGCTGAGATAAATCAGGAGAATGAGACTATAAAGGGTGGTGCAGCTCCTAGCAATGCTACCAGACGTTATTACTATGCTGGTTACCGCTGGGATATTTGAGCGACTCGATGATCGGTGTGCCAACAGTTCGCCAATGCTGACTCATGGCTGGCACAATCGATATAACTTATAGATTGCGCGGGCACATCGCGGTGAATGTGTAGAAGCTTTCCAAAATAAAATACCCTGCCGCTTGCGGTGGGGTATTTTATTTGGAGAATCTGAACAGTTCTACTTTCCGATAGTTCGCACACTGAAATAAAGCGCTAAAGTGCATGGCTATTGGAGTTTAGGAACCGCTGCTGGTCAACCATGCATGCGCACGATGCGGTCTCCCGCCAGCATGAGCCGGTCAGTCATGGAGAGCAGCAGGGTCTTGGTAAAACGCGATTCGCAGCTTGGGCTGAGTTTTTTCAGCGCAGTAAACGGGAATTCGGCAACGGTTACATCTGATAGCGTTTCCAGTGTGGCTTGCCGGTTTGTTTCGCGGCGGATGTAGGCCATTTCGCCGAAGTATTCGCCAGCCTTGATGACGTTTAGCAATCGACCGTGTTTGGTGACCTTCATCTGCCCGGAGACCAAGAAGTACATGCTCTGACCTGGCTCGTCTTCACGCAGAAGGACTGTTCTGTCAGGAAATTTAGTCCACACGCTGGCCTGAACGAGTTCCCAGATTTCCGGGTCGGAAAATTCACGCAGCGTATCGCTTGTGCGTAGCATGTTGAATTTATCGCTGTCGGAGAAGCCCTGCTGGAATTTGCTGAAGCGGCCTGTTTCGGCAATCTCGAGCGCAAGGTCCGCCCAACTAAGATAGCGGTCATCCGGGTTCTTGGTGATCATCCGCATCACCATCCGGTCAATCTTCGCGGGAAGCTCCGGCCGGTGCGTACTCGGCGGCAACGCTTCCTGCTTGGTGATGGCATCGAATAATTCGAGTATGTCCCGGCCATGGAACGGCAACACGCCAGTGAGAAGTTCATATGCCACGATCCCGAGCGAATACATGTCGCTGAGATGAGTCAGGCGGCGGCCATTGAGTTGTTCCGGTGACATATAAGAGGGGGTGCCGACAGTCAGTTTTTGTGTGACCTGCGCCTGGTAGAACACGGCTGCGCCGAAGTCCGCGATTTTCACATTGGTACCGGACACGACCATAATGTTGGCAGGTTTGATGTCCCGATGGATGACGCCACGACGGAACGCATAGTCGAGGGCGCCGCAACACTTGAAGATTATCTGAAGTACCTCTCCGACCGGCAGCAGCGCATCCGGGTAGGTGTAGCGCGAAAGATTACCTTCCGGCACATATTCCATCACGACGTACCCGGCATCCTCCGTGACGGAGGCCTCCAGAATAGAGGCGATGTGCGGGTGCGCCAGACGGCCTGCGAGCGAGGCTTCGTTGAGAAATTGCTTGCGGCATTCTTCGCTGAATTCGGCATCGGCGAGGATATCCTGGTCGATCAGTTTCACCGCAACTTCCCGGCCGGAAAAGGTATCCAGCGCGTAGTAGACTTTTCCCGTGGCGCCTTCGCCGATCTGCCGGGTCAGTTCGTATTTGCCTAGCCTGTATGGTAATTGGACGGACATGAAACGCTCTCAAGTTGTTTTGGATAAACTAACACTTGCCTCGCCGTAACGCAATTCCGCGATGCGGTTCTGCAGTATGTTCGGCCTTTGCAAGTATTGCCGCGTTGTTACGGGTAATTCGGTAAGATTGCGCCCGCGCGCCAGGTGCGGCGCGCTGGAAAAG
Source organism: Candidatus Peribacteraceae bacterium (assembly GCA_035290765.1). Taxonomy (GTDB): domain Bacteria; phylum Patescibacteriota; class Gracilibacteria; order Peribacterales; family Peribacteraceae; genus DATDTQ01. The sequence goes on along the minus strand of DATDTQ010000096.1, from coordinate 482 downwards.
ATTCTGATATTGAAAGGTCAGGCAATGCTGGAAATGTTTTCTACTACCCAGTTCTGGGTGGATGTGTTCAAGATCATCATGATTGATCTGCTGCTGAGCGCCGACAACGCGGTGGTGATCGCGCTGGCATGCCGCAACTTGCCGGAGGCGCAGCGCAGAAAGGGTGTCCTGTTCGGCGTTGGCGGCGCGATCGGTTTGCGCATTGTGCTGACCTTCTTTGCGGTTGGGCTGCTCGCGCTGCCTTATCTGAAACTGGTCGGTGCGTTGCTGTTGCTATGGGTCGGCGTCAAGCTGATTCTGCCTGAAGAGGAACACAATGCGGACAACATCAAGGCCGACACGCGCCTGTTCGGTGCGATCAAGACCATCATCATCTCCGACTTCGTAATGAGTCTGGATAACGTGCTGGGGGTGGCGGCGGCGGCCAAGGGCAACGTATGGTTGCTGGTTTTCGGCCTGCTGGTCAGCATCCCGATGATCGC
>DATDTQ010000095.1:0-2065 GCA_035290765.1 Candidatus Peribacteraceae bacterium | reverse complement strand
CGCCATTGCCGACGATCGTTTCCAGATGGATGTCGCCTTTGGCGTCGTCCGTCGGAATGACGGCGGTGATCAGATACTGCGGCGACGGCACGCGCGGCAAAATAACGACGTCAGCGCAGCGCGCTACCGGCGCGTCTGCCGCGCCCGCCGAATCACTAAAGGTAGGCAGTAGGTCTGTGTCTTTTACTTCCGCCAGCGGCACCGGGTATCCCCAATACATACCTTGATTCAGAACAAGGTACAACTTGCCCCCAATGCGACGCGAGGCCAGACTCGAGCCATCAAACGCCAGCTTTCGCAGTTCCCACGGCTTGGTTGGATCGGCAATGTCATAGATACGAACCACGGTTTGATTGCGATTCATGGGACCAGGCCAAATGCTTGGCATGCCCAGGCGTTTCTCCATCGGCATCGGATAGGTGTAATCTTGCCATTCAGATCCGATTACGATCAGACGGTTCCCCTCCACGTACAGTTCCTGAGGGCTGAAGCTGGTATTTCCGCTGACTTTGATGGTGCTGACAACCGCGAGGGAGCTAGCCGGTTTTGCTCTCACGATGGTGACAGTGTCATCACGAATGATATAGAGATATGAACCATCTGTTTTGATGATGTCGGCTTCATCGATGCCTTCGACTTGCACATTTGTTCGCGAAAAATCAGCGCCCGCGCTGTCTGATTCCGCGGTTGTCCGAGCCATCCCAGCTTGTGGCGCCATTGGCATCGCTTCAAAGACCATATCGTTTGCTAATCCCTTCATAGCGCCGCCGTAGCCCCCAGCGCTAGCTTCAGCGAGCGCTCGAATATCTGCACACGAGCTGGCGGTCTGCGCCATCTTCGAGGAAAAGTCGACGGTGGCTTCCGGATACTTGATATTCAGGAAACTTTGACTCTCGCGGTCGGTGATCGAGTCGCTGAGGCGCACCATCATTTCAGCCAACTCACCACGTTTTAATTCCCGATCAAACCCGGCGATGCTCGGTGGAATAGCGCGTGAGGCTTCCAACGCATCCACGTAGCCTTTAAACCATTCATCACCATAGGTTTGCGGTTCTTGCCCATAAGCAAGGGAGAGGATTTTACTTGCTTCGGCAAAATTGATGTTCTGTTCCGGGCGGAAAAGTCCATCCGGGTAACCGCCCACAATTTCTTCTTCCTTCGCCGCGCAGACGAAACTCGCAAACCACTCCTCATTCACATCGGGGAAACAGCGAGAACCCGCTATTGTTCCACCGCCTGTGGTGAGCGCAGTCGAACCACGGGCGCCCAGGACGATCTTCAAAAACTCGGCGCGGTTGATCGTCTGGTTCGGCTTGAAGCTGCCATCGGCATAACCTTCGAGCACGCCGCGTTCGCGCAGGGTAGTAATTGAACTGCTATAAGGAGTAGTAGCAGTTACATCAGAAAATGTGGCTGCCGCCGAGGTGTTGCTAATAATAACGACGAGCAATGTTGTCAGGACCGCGAAGGCCGTGAGGCGTCGCATAATAAGGGGAGGGGAACGGGCTCAGCGACTGAGTACGACGAACATGGTGAAGGACACCATGCCGACCAGGAAGCTAAAATACGCCAGTCCGTTGAAAATGACGAGCAAAAACGAGCTCATTCGGGTCAATATAATTTGCCAACGAAGATAGTTCCACCAGCTCGCAGCAGACACATAGCCTGGTGCGCTCTCGATTTTTCGGATCACTTTTGGAAATGATGTATCAATGATGTCCATCACGCGCGCGGCGGCGCGCGGCGCCTTGCCGGCGCGCAGCATGGCTTCGTGCTGGAAGAAGTAACTGCTGACGACCGCGCCAATGCAGAAGACAAAGTACACGAAGCTGAACACCAGGTATTGGGCGTATTCTCCGGAGCCTCGAAACTGCATGATAAGGTAAATCGCACCGGCAGAAAGCCAGATCATGTGGCGATCAAGTTGCTGCGCGTACCGTTTGGCATCGCCCTGCAGCGCGATTGCCAAGTCTTCGAAGCGCTCTTCGAGGAGCGCGCGTGAAACCGTCATTTTGGTGGCTCCTTTGTGAATGTGACTATTAATGAAACTCCGCAGCGACTTCCA
>DATDTQ010000094.1:0-4781 GCA_035290765.1 Candidatus Peribacteraceae bacterium | reverse complement strand
TTGGCCGGAAGCAGGTTAGCAACGAACATACCGCATCCAGATGGAATCAACGAGTGTGACAATTTTAATTTGATTCGTTACGAGGCAGAACTTGACCGCGACGGACGCATTGAGACCGTGAATATAGCGCTGTCCGAGAAGCTTTATCGGTTGGCGACAGACTGGACGTTGGTATGCGCCATGCACCCAGGCTATTTCTCGCTCACGCCATTACACAGGCTGATCTACATCCTCGCCAAAAGATATTGCGGCGAGTGGCAGCCGTGGACTATACCATATTGTCTATGTGCTCTCTTTGCACGGCCTGCATGAAATTCAAATTACGGCCTTCTTTCTTTCCTTGAGGGCAGCAACGGCGAATTATCGAGAGTTAATTTTACAAATGAACCTGGGCAATCGAAACTTATGCAACAAAATGAACCAAGCGATAACGGGGCAGAAGCGCCTACCCTGTTGCGAGCGGTGGAATACGTTCGGATGTCGACAGAGCACCAGCAATACTCCACAGAAAACCAAGCCGACAAGATCCGCGAATACGCAGCCCGACGCGGCATTGAGATTGTCCGCACCTACACCGACGCCGGCAAAAGTGGTTTGCGCATGGAAGGGCGCGCGTCACTCCAACAGTTGCTCAAGGATGTCGAAAGCGGCTCGACGGATTTTACGATCATTCTGGTCTACGACGTCAGCCGGTGGGGGCGATTTCAGGACGCCGACGAAAGTGCCTTTTACGAGTACCGCTGTCGCAGTGCCGGTATCCAGGTCGCCTACTGCGCCGAGCAGTTTGAGAATGACGGCTCCCCTGTGTCCACCATCGTCAAGAGCGTCAAACGAGCCATGGCCGGTGAGTACAGCCGTGAACTATCCGCCAAGGTATTCGCCGGGCAGTGCCGACTGATTGAACTTGGTTTTCGGCAAGGCGGACCGGCTGGCTATGGGCTGCGCCGTGTGCTTCTTGACCAGAACGGTTCTATCAAAGCGCAACTGGCCCGTGGCGAGCACAAGAGTTTGCAGACTGACCGCGTCATTCTCATGCCCGGTCCAGAAGACGAAATTCGTAACGTCAATCTCATGTACCGCTGGTTCATCGATGATGGTCTGGTTGAGTCGGAGATCTCCAGACGTTTGAACGAGATGGCGGTGCGCACCGACCTCGATCGGCAATGGACCCGCGCCACCGTGCACGAAGTGCTGACCAACGAAAAATATATCGGCAACAACATCTATAACCGGAGATCGTTCAAGCTCAAAAAACTGCGGGTGGAAAATACGCCCGACATGTGGGTCAAGAAGGAGGGAGCCTTCGATCCTGTCGTTCAGCCCGAACTGTTCTACACCGCGCAAGGGATCATTCGCGCCCGGTCGTACCGTTATACGAATGAAGAGTTGATCGAGCGCCTGCGCAATCTGTACCAAAACCGAGGATTCCTGTCGGGCCTGATCATCAACGAGGCCGAGAACATGCCATCAACGTCGATCTACACCCACCGCTTCGGCAGCCTGGTGCGCGCCTATCAAATGGTGGGCTTCACGCCCGATCGTGATTACCGGTATTTGGAAACCAACAAGTTCCTGCGCCGTTTCCATCCTGAAATCGTCAACCAGACCGAAAGCCAAATCGCCAGTCTCGGTGGTGTCGTCCGGCGCGACCCGGCCACCGACCTCCTGCGAATCAATAATGAATTCAGCATCTCGCTGGTGCTGGCGCGTTGTCAAACACCGGAGAGTGGCCGCCATCATTGGAAGGTGAGGTTTGACACCAGCTTGGCACCGGACATCACCGTGGCGGTTCGACTAGATCAGACCAATCAGGCAGCCCTGGACTATTACCTGTTGCCACGCTTGGATTTTTTGCAACCTCGCATCAGTCTGGCCGAGCGCAATGCTGTCGAGTTCGAGAGCTATCGGTTCGATAGCTTGGACTACTTATACGGGATGGCAGAGCACACATGGTTGAGGAGAGCGGCATGACAGAAAAGATAGAGACAAGGGAGATGCGGATGATTCCAATCGATCTGATTGATGTCCTTAATCCGCGAGAGCGCAACAAGAACGTGTTCGATGAGATTGTCGGCAACATCAAGGCGATCGGCCTAAAAAAGCCAATCTCTGTAACTCCGCGTGCGGGGCCGGACGGTATCGAGCGTTACCTGCTGATCTGTGGCGAAGGTCGCATGAAGGCATTCCGCTCATTGGGTGAGCAGACCATTCCGGCTTTGGTTGTGACAGTCAGCGATGAAAACGCCTTCATCATGAGTTTGGCAGAGAATATTGCGCGTCGCCAATACCGACCGCTGGAACTACTCGCCGGTATTGAGCAACTCCGCGATCAAGGCTACGACAAAAAGATCATCGCTCAAAAGACAGGACTCACTGTCGAATACGTGCAGGGCATCCTGACACTCCTGAAAAACGGCGAAGAGCGGCTGCTGGTTGCGGTGGAAAGGGGGCGCATCCCCCTGAACGCGGCGCTGGCCATCGTCGGTGCCGGTGACGACGACAAGGACGTTCAGGCGGCGCTTCAGGATGCCTATGAGTCCGGCAAGCTTCGCGGCAAACAACTGATTCAAGCTCGCCGTGTCATTGAGTCCCGGCTAACTTTGGGCCGGTCAGTGGCGCGTGGCACTCCGCGCAAGAGGCAGGATGTCACGACCTCAAGTTTGGTCAGGGTCTATCAGAAGGAAGTGGATCGTCAAAAGCAGATGGTTAAAAAAGCGGAGATTGCACAGCAGCGGCTTTTGTTCGTCGTCGGCGCCCTGCGCGAGCTGCTTGCCGATGAACATTTCACCACGCTGTTGCGTGCGGAGGGCTTGGACTCCCTGCCAAAATATCTTGCTGACCGAGTCTGGTTTGGAGGGCGCGCGGCATGAGCAAGGTGTCCCTAGGGTTCGATCTCGAACCGTTAACCGTACCAGTCGACAAGATTCTGCCATCGCGAAAAACACCCGTAGGTGTGCTTACATCCCGCAAATACATGCAGATTCGATCATCGATCCAGGAGATTGGGCTGATCGAACCCTTGTCAGTGGGATCAGCTGATTCGAAGACCGGTCAGCACGTTCTCATCGACGGCCACATTCGTCTAATCGCCTTGCAGGAATTGAACTACAGCAAGGTGCCGTGCCTGGTTGCCACGGATGACGAGAGCTACACCTACAACAGTCGAGTCAACCGCTTATCGACAATCCAGGAGCACTATATGATCCGGCGCGCGATTCAACGCGGTGTCACCCCAGAGCGGCTGGCCAAAGCACTCAGCGTGGACCCGCGCACGATCACTCGGAAGATGTCACTGCTGGAAGGAATCTGCCCGGAGGCCGCCGAACTGCTCAAAGATCGTCAGTTCGCAACCGACATTTCTCGGGTGCTGCGCAAAATGAAGCCGACCCGTCAGGTCGAATGCGTTGAATTGATGGTATCGGCCAATACCCTCACAGTTGCGTATGCCGAAGCGATGTTGGTCGCAACACCTGCGGCGATGCTGGTTGAGGGGAAGAAACCGGCGAAGCTGACCGGATTGAGCCAAGAGCAAATGGCAAAAATGGAGCGCGAGATGAGCAATCTTCAGGGGCAGTACAAGATGGTCGAACAGACCTACGGCCAAGACGTTCTCAATCTGGTGCTGGCCAAGGGCTACCTGACCAAGCTACTGGAAAACAAATCGGTGGCTCGCTACCTCAAACAGCGCCAGCCTGAGGTTCTGGCCGAGTTTGAGGTGATCGTGCAAACGGTGTCGCTGGATCAATAGCCCATCACGGGCGCTTGCCAGAGCTACTTTTTCTTCAGCAGCTGGTCCAGGGAGTCCACACCTTCGCGCTTAAGCACCGTGCCCAGTTGCGCGTCTGATCGGTAGCCCTTGGCGAAATCGTCGCCGTAAGTCTTGCGCAGGGTTTCCACTTTCGTGTCACTGCGCTTTTGGCGGATTTCGCCATTCTGATCCTGCATGCGGCCGTCCAGGCCCTTTGGAAAGTGCTTCGTTACCATGTATTTCTCCTTCGGCCACCAAGGGAGTCGGGCACACCGCTGAAATTGGGGCTCCGAGAAACGCAGTTGGGCCTAGACTGCGGTTTACAAAATGGAGTATAGTACCGCCATATGTAAACTGTCAAAGGAGTGGATGAGATGATTGGCCAACGGTTGTACCGGGCTCGGAAAGCGGCTGGATTGTCATTGCGTGACTTGGGTACGCAGGTTGGGCTCACGCACGCCGCTATCAAAAAATATGAAGACGAGCAGGCTACGCCGCCGTCGGCGACCCTGATCAAGCTCGCTCGAGCACTTAATGTGCGCACGGAGTATTTTTTCCGCCCCGAAACGGTTGCACTCGACCGGATCGAGTACCGCAAGCGCAGTACAATGCCCAAGAAGCGACTGGAAGCTATTGAGCATGAAGTGATCGATCAGATCGAACGACGGATTGAACTCGAAAATCTGTTCCCATCGCCGCCAGGTGTTCCTTTTGCGCCAGTTCGTGGACTGCCAAATCGGATAAATGACCTTGTTCAGATCGAAGGTGTTGCCGAGACTGTGCGAAAAGCATGGGATTTGGGCTATGACCCGATTCCAGATTTGATCGATGTTCTGGAGACACATGGCATCCGCGTGTTCATGATCGATGCTAACGCAGATTCAAAATTCGATGGGCTGGCTGCCTCGGTCAATCAGATGCCGATCATCGTCGTTGGCAGCAACTGGCCTGGCGACCGTCAGCGATTTACACTCGCCCATGAACTTGGGCATCTGATGCTCGCAGACCGACTGGCAGCTGAGGTTGATGAGGA
>DATDTQ010000093.1:0-2603 GCA_035290765.1 Candidatus Peribacteraceae bacterium | reverse complement strand
CCGCATTGCTGCAAAGCGCACTCCATAGCGTCGATGAGAAGGTTACGCTGGAAGGCGGATTACCACGCTTCACTATCCGTTCAAAATACGGTATTTGGCAAGCGCGCGGACGCGAGATGCTTGAAATACGGGTTTCCGAGTTATCGGCATTCGAGCAGCTCGATAGCATCAGCAAAACAGATGAGTTCACCAAGGCGGCGGGCAAAGCGCTCGCCGCACCCATAGAGGTTGCGGTGGGGCTCATCTCGAACCCGGTTGACACCGTCAACAGCCTTGCTTCCGGAATCGGCAACATGGCCAATAGTCTCGCCAATATGGCAGGCTCGGCGGCAACACGCGTCAGTGATACGGTCAATGGCGACACGGGGGTACAAAAGCCGATCCTCGAACCAGTGGCTATGTGTGAAGGCACGGCTGCGCCGCGCACAGTCATCGATGGCCCGTTTGGTTACCATGCGGCGCTTCGGGAATGGGCGCAACAGCTTAAAATTGACCCCTATACCAACAATGCCGCCCTGTCCAACAAGCTTGATGACTTCGCTGCCGCCAGTTTTATCGGCAGCTTTCCGGTCAATGTGACCATCGGCATAGTGGCGGCGCCGCTGTCTTATGCGGTTCAATTCAATCAGGCGGCCCAACTTGAGGCCTATCAGTTATCGCCCGGCGATATCGAAACCCGCAACGAAGCCAGGCTCAAAAAAATGGGCGTCGATGGCCTTCCTGTACGCACCTTTTTCCGCAATAGTTATTTCACGCCGACGCTACAAACGTCGCTGGTTCTAGCCCTCGAGTCGATGGGAAATGTTCTTGGGCGTGCCGAAGTGATTGCGTTTGCTTCCCGCGCTGCTTCTGACATCGAGGCGCGATATGTTATTAATTCGGTGTTGCTGCTCGCCCAGCACAGCCGTACGGATATGGCAGTCACCAGTGTGCGCGGTGCCGACAACGTTATTGTCGGCATAACCGCTAACGGCAGGCTGATCATTCCAATGCCGATGGATTACATTGCATGGAATAAGCCGGTCGAAGATTTTGCGCGCCGCACGGATTTGGATGGCGCGGAGCGCTGGGTGCTGGTTCCCGGTAAAGTGACGCCGCAAGCGATGCAGGAGCTCAAGAGACTTGGTTGGCATGTGGCTTTGGCATCCACCCGATAGATATATCCGGCAATAAAAAAACGGGCTGAAAACAGCCCGTTTTTACGTTGCCATGCGAGAGGGATTACTCTGTTATCCGCACTTTCATTTCTTCTTTGACCATCGACCTGATCTCTACACGGCGATTTTTGGCGCGGCCTTCTTTTGTTGCATTGTCGCCGACAGGGTTGGCGGCACCCTCACCCTTTGCGGTGATTCGGTCAGCAGAAATGCCCTTTTTTACCAAGTAGGCCTTCACCGATTCAGCGCGCCTTTCGGAAATCCATCTTGGGTTTGGGCGCGCTTCATATTTCAAACCCTTGGATATCTTATTTTTGAGCCGATGCCAGTGATTGTGACGAGTTGGCCTGCTTCACAACTATAAATTCCGGCCCATCATGTATTGCCTTAAGCTTGTTGAAGCGAGCAAGCCAATCTTGGGCAATTTGATCTCCTTTATGCGCGGCTTTCTGGTACCAATAATATGCTTTTTTAGGGCATGCATTTACCAGATATCCTGCGTCATAGCTGACCGCGAGATTCCTCTGTTCCATGGCATCGCCGGCCTTTGCCTGTTTATATGACTTCATGAGTTCTGGGTGGGGCTTCTGTAATGGGTGTTCGTGATTGTGGTCATCTGGTGCGAAGTAGGTATCTTCGCAGCCAAGTGTCGCGGCGACGTTGCCGGTATTGCGGGCAGGGATTGCGGGTTTTTGCGGGCCGTCTGAATGCTGGTAATTGTTCTTGTCATAGATCACCAAGACGCGCTTTCCCGGGCTACCGTTTTCTTTCAAGATCAGTGTGCGCCCATCTTTTGCATAAGCTTGTGATGAGATGAGTGCCAGCACCATTAAGATGACCCCTGATACTTTCAACTTTATTTTTCCTATGGTAACGATTCGGGCTATTTATATTTGCTACTGTTGCCTTAGCAGCCGGATGAAGGCATCGTAATACTCCGCCAGCGTTATCTCGTTGCCATCCCGAAAAAATTGCGCGGAGGAGGCGCAATATAGATGCCCGTCGATTCTGAATTTTTCACTCATGTTTACTCCCTTGGCCTTGACTGAGAGCTGCGATAACCACCAACTTACTCGGGAATATCGGCAAAAAACGATAAAACCTTAGGCGGATCCAACGCAATGAAAGAGCGATTTGGGAGTAGATTCAGGCAAAGCGGCGATTCGTGCTTGCCGCAGCCACTTCGTAATAGCTACGTTTCTGTTTTCAGAATTGCCCTGCATTATCCGATTCTGTTTTCGAGCAGATCAAACCGGGGGGACATCTGGGTGACCAGGTAAGGACTTATGAGTGGTTTTTTGAACGCAATCATTGGTTTTGTCGGGAATCGGTGGAAATTGCTTTATTGAATAACCATTCGTTCTCCGATTTCGACCGTTCATCCGGGTTTTTGTGCCTTTTATTCTTGATTCATGAATTCGGATGAGTGGCCATGGTATTGCGCGC
>DATDTQ010000092.1:0-9409 GCA_035290765.1 Candidatus Peribacteraceae bacterium | reverse complement strand
TTATTTTTGCATCCGCTCCAGAATTACGGCCGCGATCTCCGGCGCCCGGTCGCGATGCACGCGGTGACGGATGCCAGGATAGAGATGCAGCGTGCTTCGCGGGATCGCTTTTTTCATGATGTTCGCATCCGCGACCGGTGTCATTTTGTCGTCTTCACCCCAGAAAAGATCGGTGGGAAGACTGATTTGTGAAAGTAGCGGTCGCAAATCTTCCGACGTGATATTAATGAGTGTCCGCTGCATAAGCGGCGACGCTTTTTCGTAGTCGTGAACGCGGACTAATTTGTAGAGAAAATTCCGAGCTAAAGGTTGCAGTTTTTTGAAACCTGGAACCTGCAACAGCGTTTTCCCCGCTTTTGCCAAGATCAGCCCGATGATTCGTTTGAAATGCCGCGGCCGGCGGGTCCCCGCGGCCGCGCACAAATACAAATGCTCTGGTGGTGTCGTGAGCATATTTTCCGCGATCAACTTGATCGCGATGCGCCCGCCGTGGGAATGACCGAGGAGGTGGTATGGCCCCTGGACGTTCTGCTCGATGTAACGCTTCACCCACTGCGCGTAATCACCCACGTTCCACGGCCGGTCCGGCTCGGGTTCTGACCCGAAGCCGGGTAAGTCGGGCGTGAGAATATTTATTCCGCTGTCGCTGAGAGCGGCGCGGAGTTCGGTAAACGATTCTTTGGTTCCGCCCCAGCCATGGAGACAAACAAGGGTGAGTGGCACAGGACGGATCCTAGCTTAAAAAAGTGAGTTGAGTCTTTCGAAAACACCTCGAACTCCTGCATACTTAGGTAACGCCACGGCCCGACTACGCCTAGTAATTCGATCTTTCAAAGCCACGGCCCACCTTCGCCCTTATGGGGCTTCGGCGGGCGAGTGACTCTGCATTCATTCAGGCATTTTTCATTTATACTGTTCAAGATGCCACGGTAGCTCAGTTGGTAGAGCACAGGACTCATAAGCCTGGGGTCGCCAGTTCAATCCTGGCCCGTGGCACCACATAAAACTGCGCGCAGCGAAGCGAGCAGCTGTTTTACGTGGGACGTGGCGACGTAGTCGCTTTACATCCCTGCGCGCAATCACGTGGCGCCGCCATCCAATTCTTCCTCTGTTTCGATTGGCTGTGCTGATGTCTTTGCTCGTCTTGGTGTGAGTAGGTGATCGTGGATCCATCGTGCATAATTGTTGACAGCTCGTCGCTGAACAGGGAGTCCGTATTGAGTTTGCAGCACTTCGGCCAACTTCTCTTCCGACATTTTCCAGCCTGTGCTTCTTTCGTAATAACGCGGATCGCGAGTAAGCATGCCCATTACATATCTTCCTTTTAAGGCAGTTATCGAATTACCAGGAACGAGGATTGCAAAATCTCGGACAACCGTATCTGGGAACTGAATGAGCAACTCTTTCATTAAACGATTGACGGTCGTAACATGACAGCCAATAACATCAGCGATGTTTTTCTGAGTTAGCTCTTTGAGAAGGAGAGGATTGGATGGATCATTTATGAAATCAGATTGGTGTTGAACGGCATGAGAAACCGTTTTTTCACGAGTACCATTTATCCAGTCGAATTCATTCAGGAAGCGACGTGAAAAAATTTTATTTGGTTTTGCGTTACCATTTCTATGCAGATGACTGAAATTTCGCACGATTCTCTCGCGAACAGTTTGGACCTGACTTTGCAGACGTAGGTCGGTATCGATTGCATATTCCGGTCCTCTTGATAGATTCGTATCTCGAATTTGTTTTGCGGAATCGCTGAACAAATCAGAATCGAATAAATTCCCTCGGGGCCCTTTTGTTTTTGCATTCCGAGCAGCAAATACACCGTTTTGCGCCAGTCCCACCATTTCGGCAGCGAGCTCCTCCATCTCATCAGCAGACATAGTGCTCATCTGAGTCATACTCGCGCTTGGAGAGCTGAAGCTTAGGTCTAAGCGCTGTGACATATTCAAAGATAATCGCATGGTGGTAATTTAAAATATAAACATTAATTTGTCAATAAAACGGTATCTGGTTTCCCTCTTTCCCGATTTGAAAGAAAGGATTACAAATCTCGTCCTTATGGCATCAGGCGACAGATTTTTCTTCAAATACAAATTCCACGGCTTCTTCTACTGTCGGTATTACCTTCTCACCGTCGCGGTGGTACAGAGAGTCGTGCCGAATATCCTCAATGCAAGAGCCTGTAAATAGGACACTGGCTTCTATCCCTTTCCTGGTAGCGCTGAGATGCTGGCCGATGCAGTAAGGACTTTTTAGGTTGAAAAATCCGCAATGCTCATGGCCGATACATGAAATACAGCGTCGACGGTTTTCTTGGACCAGACCCGCGGCCACATCGTCAGGGGCGGAGTCCAAGTAACGGGAGGGCAGGCCGGCGGGACTAGTCATACCGGTGACGACTTTATGATTCGGATCCAAATAATAGTCCTTCAGAATTGAGTCGCTCATGCCCGATTCCTTGGTCAACAGTAACCGCGTGCCCATGGCTACGCCGGTATATCCCATATCCAACGCTTCATCCATGTTGCTGCGGTAAGCGATGCCGCCAGCCAGGATCAAGGGAGTATCTGGGGCGACAACCCGGATTTCCCGGAAGAGCTTATCAGCCGCAAACTTTTCGGCATCGAGCGCATCTTCCGGATCTTTTGCGCCCAAATGACCTCCAGCATACTGTGGCAATTCCACATAAAAGGCATCTGGAGGCCGGCCGGTACCCGCCGCTGATCGGATCATAATTTTGGCGGCGCGATCGGAAGAAACAATCGGCGCGTACCGCATGTGCGGGTACTGCGCCACGATGCCGGCCAGTTCGCGCGGCAATCCGGCGCCGACACACAACAAATCGACTTTGCCACTTTCCCCGACGACATTGACCAAACGGCGAAAATCCCTCATCGCCGCCATAATATTGACTGCCAAAATTCCGTGCGGCACGCGGTCGCGGACTTCGTCGATCTGACGCTTCATCTCGGCTTCGTTCGCGTCATGATAAAGCTGAATCCGGCGGGCAAAGTTTGTTTCCCGTTGAATCTCCCGGCTGCGGCTGTGGTAGCCGGGGGCCGAGCCGGACAGCGTTCCAAAGCCGCCTTCCTCCATGACCGCTGCGACAAGGTCATGATTGGAGAAGTCCACACCCATGCCGCCGTTGCCCCAAAAAGGGACTTCACCGGCAAACATCGCGTTCATAAATTCTTTTTTTTCATCCTCGGACCGAATGCTTTCCCGCATCATTTCCGATCGCTTCATAGGGTACACTTTAATGAGGGGACTAATTGAAGTAAACGCAAATTAGAACAAGAGCCAACTGTGCCGAGCAAGCGGAGTCGTTAAAGTGATTCCGTTCCTTGCCACGGTTCCGTCGATTCTTGTGAATGCGGCGGCTCGGCCAGCGTGAGGCTCCAAAGCAGCGCGATGCCCGCCAGCATTGCCGCCAGCTGCATCACGACTTGCGATACGCGACGTTCATGATGCAGCACGGGTATAAGGTCGGTTCCGGCGATATACAGGAAATTGCCGGCGACGAGAGGCAGTAAAAAGAACTCGATTCCCTCCAAATATTGATCGAGGAACAGCACGGCGACGGCTCCGGCAACCGCCGTCAGCGCGGAAATGAAATTAAACAAAAGCGCGCGGGACCGGGTATAGCCGCTGTGAAGCAACACGGCGAAGTCTCCCATTTCCTGCGGAATTTCGTGCAGCATGACGGCGATTGTGGTTGCAATGCCGAGAGGCACATTCACCAAATAGGCGGTCGCGATCAGCATGCCGTCGGTGACATTATGGAGCCCATCGCCGATAAGAAGCAGTTTGCCGACGGGGCTATGGTGATGCTCGCTGATGTGTTTAGGGTCGATGCTGTGGTGATGCCAGTGAATGAATTTTTCCAGGACAAAGGAAAGAACCAACCCCAAAAGAACCAGCCCGAAAGAAACGGTGAAGTCGGAACTTTCTTCCGCCAATTCGGGCAACAGGTGGAAAAAAACGTTGGCAAAGAGCGCGCCTACCGCGAAGCTGACAAGCAGCAGGAGTGATTGCCCCAACCGTTTTTCGTTAAGGGCGAGGAGTGCGACGCCGCTGAGAGAAACGATGCTGACCAGAACGACGCTGGCGATGATATATAGAGACGTATTCATGAACGTGAAGGAAAAGTGTTATTGGCAAGAAGCGCAAAGACCGACAATTTCACTGACATGCTCGCGTGCGCGGAACCCGGCGCGCCTGGCAATCAGATCTTCGCGGCGGCAAAGGTCTGAATCAGTAAATTCCTCGACGTGGCCGCACTCGTGGCAGCTGAGGAAGCCGTGGTGTCCTTTCTCGTGCGGCAATGAACAAAGTGTCAGGCCGCCGGAACTCGGATGACGATGGACGAGGCCGAGCTCTTCGAATTTTTCCAGGACGCGGTAAATCGTCACGAGGTTCACTGTGCCTTTGTGGCGTGCAATCCAGGCGTGGACGTCGCTTTGCGTGGCGGGCTTCTGTATATGCCCCAACGCTTTAAGCACTAGACGCCGGGGCTGTGTATCGCGCAAACCGCTTTGCCGCAATAAATCTAATCCCTGCATAAACGGCACGATAAAACTCCAAATACCTAAATGCAAATATTTTGCATCTAAATTTTTCGATCCACGAGGAGAAGTGGGTTATGATGCGGATATGAGTGTTTCTTATCAGAGGCTTTTACGCATAGTCGGTATCGCTCTGTTAACCGTTGCGGTGTACTTCGGATTCATGGGCGTTGTCTATCCACGGATTCCCTGGCCCATTGATTTATCCACGAATCCTGATCCGAACCACACGCATGCCGACTTTGCCGTTTGGGTCAACGGCGTAAAGCTCGATTTTTCCGATGCCCGGTACATGTCGGGGATTTCCGCCGATGAGGAAAGCTACGACGAGCCGGCGGAATATTTGGATCAGCACCTTCATCTTCATGATGGAATAGGACACGTTCTTCACCGTCACAAGCCCGGTCTGCCTCTACATGATTTTTTCACGTCACTGGGTTTGCCCATGACATCGGAATGCCTGATGCTTGATGATTATCAGTACGATCGAATCGATGCTGGGTGGAAGGAAGACTTTGCGATTCAAAAGAAACTCTGTAGCAACGGAAAGTTTCGCTGGGCGATGCTCGTGAACGGTGAAGCACTGCCTTTGAATCCCGATTATGTGTTTCAAGACAACGACAAAATATTATTAGCCTATGGCGACGGTGATGATTATTCCCCGCTGCTGGAAGCCATGACCGATGACGCCTGTTTATATTCACGCACATGTCCTTGGCGTGGCGACCCGCCCGCCGAAAACTGCATTGCGGATCCGGAAGTGCCGTGTGTTGCTCCCACGAACGATTTTTAGAAATTTTCGTGCAACGTGCAACGTTTTACGTTGCAGGTTACACGTTGCACGTTAAGATTTAACAGATCGCATGCCAAACCCGCCAAACCCGCCGAAACCGCCGCTAGAGAATCAACTGGCTGCAGCCGAAATCAAGGCATTGCAACAAGAGGTCGAATCCTTAAAGAAAGAACTGGGGGCTGCCCTGGCGGAGTCGCCCGGCGCGCTGCGTGAAGTGGCCGCGCGGGCGCAGGCCGATCTCCAAAACGCCAAAGACCGCCTCGAGCGAGAGGCGCGCGATGCGCGCCGTTTCGCGGCGGCGGAGGTCATTCAGGTTCTGCTGCCAGTGCTCGATCACTTCCAGCGCGCGTTTGATCATCTTCCTCCAGAACTTTTGGATAACGATTGGGTCAGAGGTGTGAAGTCAGTCGAACAAGAATTGAGCCGCACGCTGGGAGCAGCCGGCCTCAAAAAAATCAGTGCGCTCGGAGAGCGCGTTGATACGCAGAAGCACGAAGTGCTGCAGAGTGGACCGGGCGGGAAAGACAAAGTCACCGAAGTGTTCGAAGACGGGTACGAGCTGCACGGAAAAATCCTCCGGCCGGCAAAAGTGAAAGTGGGGGATGGGTCGTCGGTGCTTGGAAATGAGAGTGTCTAAACAAGATCGACTCTGCGCTGTTCCAGCTCTTTTCTTCGCCTTACAATCAATGCAAGAACTTCAGCTTGCATGATTTCCGGTTCGAAAATTGATCTCACACGGATATATTCGGAGCCATTTAATGCCAATGCGTCGTAAGCTTGGTATAACAAATTGTGGAGCTGTTCGCGTGGTATTCCGCTGGGGGGAACTAAACTCTGCAACCTATCTAGGTATTCAACGCTCTCCAGATAAAGTTCTTGTAACCGAGCCTTCGTTCGCTGTTCAAACAGTTCCATAACGGTTGCCCTGACCGCAGCAACTGAATCATTTATTCCGCTGCTTGTCTCGATCACCAATGTATCTTCCACCGGTAATTCTGCTATAGCTGCACGCAGATCATTGAAAATCTGCAAGATATTCGTCTCATACTGACGGCTCAGCAGATCGTTGCGCTTCTGCAGAAGTCGCTCAAACATTTCCGGCGGGTTCTCTTGTGAGGGCATAAAGGAACGGATAGTAAGTGTCCTGGCCTCTTTAAGCAACCGCTAGCTTCTGAAAAGCTTCACCTCGTTCCTCAAAATTTTTGTATTGGTTGCCCTTCGACCATTCGGCTTTGCTCATGGCAGGCCAGCTCAGGGCGGAATGTTCAATCACCGTTTATGGCAGTTCTAAAGCGCTCGCCTCTCTCTTCAAAATTACGGAACATTCCGTAACTCGGCGAAGCCGGGGAGAGAAGGCATATTTTGCCTTTAGGAGTGTTCTTCTTCGCCCACGTAACTGCCTCCTCCATATTTTTAGCTTCATAGAAGTTGGGCTTTCTTTCATGTTTTTCAATCGCTGCTTTAATTCTTGCTCCACTTTCAGGGAAAAGAATAACATTCTGTATCCCACTGTTCGCAATATCGCGACCTAAATTTTCAAAATTGAGCCCACGGTCTTGGCCGCCGACAATGAGCGTGCCAATATCGCTCTTAAATGTTTCCATGGCTGCAATTGTTGATTCAGGGATAGTGGAAATAGAGTCATCTATCCACGCTATTCCACCGTGAATGCCAAGTGACTGCATTCGATGGGGAAGGGGAATAAATCTGCGAATTGCTGCCGCGATATTTTTATCAGGCACACCTATATGTCTTGCTACTGCGCATGCTAATTGAATGTTCTGGAGGTTGTGTATACCTTTTAGTGATATTTCAGCTGTATCTAATGGTAATCCTTCATTATTAACATCGTGCTTTTGCCCACTTCCAGGCAGAGCAACACTGCTGCTGTATCTATTGAAAAAAACGTGATCCTGAGATGTTTGATGAAAAACTATTTCTTGTTTTGCCCTTTTGTATTCATCTTCTGATCCGTGATGATCAAGATGTTCAGGATAAAAACTTGTAATAACTGCTATGTGTGGGCTTACTGTTGGCCATTTCGGATCCTGTCTCCTGTCCTCAAGTTGATAACTACTCATTTCAAGCACAAAAATCTTATTTAATTTTGCACTTCTAACATGTTTTATTGCAGCCTCGCCAATGTTGCCGACAAGATTTACATCGCGTCCATCAATTTTCAGAATTTCGTATATCAAACTTGCTGTAGTGCTTTTTCCTTTGGTTCCCGTAATGCCGATAACCAAAGATCCTTTTTTCATTACTGTATCAAGAAAAATTTGAGTGCTGTTTGTAATTCTATTTTGTACTGACTCTGGTACTTCTGAGTGGGGGACTCCAGGCGATTTGATAATGACATCGAAGACCCCTAGATTCTTTAGATAATCCGGTCCATCTTTCTGATCACGCACAGTTACAGTCGCGTCCGGCGCATCTGCCTTGAGCGCTTGCTCCATTGCCTGACCTTCGCGGCCGTAGCCGAGAATACAAATTGCTTTGCCATTGAGGTCCGAAACCTTCATGGGAGAACAGACAGGAATTGTTCTGGCATAGCGTGCTCATTCGCTGGCGCGAGCGCTTCCGCAATCAGCGCGTCCGGATTTTTGATATCGGGCAGTACTTCTTTGGCAAACATCTCCTGCGCGGCGCTCTTGCCAAGGTCGCCGCGACTCCGCGCCAGGAGGAACGCGGCCCGCGTTTCCTCCGGCGTGCCCACGCATTCAAAGGGTTTATGGCCGGAAACACCCAGGAGTTCGCGGAACGTGGGCAACAGTTTTTCATCCTCAAACAAATTGCCGCCGAAGATGTCGGTCACATCTTTCGCCGGCAAGAATGCAGCGTAGAGCGCGAACGCGAAGGCGCATTTGGGGCATGAGCGGCACCATGAACCACTCACTTCCTCCTTCGCCAAGGCTACGGAAGACAAGTCGTTCGGGTTCATGGCGCCGCCATGGATTTTTTTCTTTCCGGCAATACGCCAATTGGTATTGCAGCTCGTCGCGAGCGGCAAATACTGGGGGTGCTTCACGAATTCCTGGGCGATGCGCACTTCACTCCATGGGCGGAGCAGACTGAATGTTTGGACGCGATTTGTCACAAATTCTTTCAAGTAGTTTTGGAATAACTTTTCAAATTCCATGCTCTTACTCCACTGGTGGTTCACTTCTTGACCGTGAAATTGCACGTTGCCCGTGCTCGCGCTGCGTTCGTTACTGAACACGACGGCATCGAAACCCTCGAGCAGTGCGACCAGCGCCGCGACGGCGTGGTTATACGCCGTGATCGGCACGTGGCCGTTCAGCGCGCCTTCGGCGTTGAGTTTGAAGAGATCAGCGTCGAGGTGACGGTCAACGGTCAAAAGCGGCAGGCCGGTGATCCGGGCGAGCGCTTCGATGACCGGATGTTTGCCGATGCGAAAGAGCGTGACGTCGTATCCGGCTTTCTTGAGCAGTTCAATCGTCACGAGTGAATCCTTTCCGCCACCGATGGGAACAAGCAGCCGTTTGGCTGTCTGTTTCCCGGCCGGCGTGGGTTTGCTTGAGGTTTCGGCTTCCGCCGGAAAGTTTACGAGTCCGCGGAAGTCGATGTTGTTTCGGTAAAAGAATTCACCCATTCCTTTTGTATAAACCGTGTTCCAAAATTCCGCCTGTTTCGGCGATAGTTCATAACTCTCAAGCTGTATCACCTTCGGACAGGCGGCTTTCCAGTAACTGGCGCCGCCGATCAGGTGCAGCATCTGCAGAGCAGCGATGGCTTCCCGCCTTGTTTCCAGCTCGCCGACGAGCGGGAATTGCAGCGTCTCGGTGAACTCTACTTCGTTGCCCAGCCGGTAACGGAGGGCAATCTGCCCGGCCGCGCTGATATCGCACTCCTCAAACGTGAAACTATCACATTTCAATATCGCGGAGCCCGGCGAAGCATGAGGGGAAACCATAGAGGAAATGCAACTGCCGCTTAGTCAGTACAAGCAGGCGAAGTCGGGTACTTTTTCACCCATAGATCCTAGCGGCAGTTGCTTTTGGTGGCACTCGAAAATATAGATAAG
>DATDTQ010000091.1:0-10307 GCA_035290765.1 Candidatus Peribacteraceae bacterium | reverse complement strand
GGAAGCCGACAGAAAAATCCGCGTTTGTGGTCAGGATGGCGACGCGTTTCCAATCATTGTCGGCAAAGTACTTGGCCATAACAACCGTTTTGAGAGCATCGCTTGGATAGACCCGGAAAATAAATTCACCGGCCTCCGTTACGTCTGGGTTGCTACTGATTGCGGAAATAATCGGCACGCCGGCGGCTTCCGCAATCGGCGCGATCGCCAGTGTTTCACCACTGCATTGGCCGCCGAGGATGGCGACAACTTTATCAACATTGATAAGTTTCTGGGCGGCACTCGCTGCATCCGCGCCGGTGCAGCGCCCGTCTTCGGCGACAATCTGGATTTGCCGGCCGTCGATCCCGCCAGTGGCATTTGCATCATCAACGGCAATTTGAATGCCATGCAAAATATCGACGCCGAGCGCGGCGGCGTCACCGGTCAGCGGACCAATGAAACCGATTTTGATCGGTTCTGTTGAACTTGTGGGCTTACAGGCAGCCACACTTAATGCGCAGAGCATGGCCAGACATAACTTTTTCATAGAGGGAAAGGGGAATAGGGGGCCATTGTCCAAAGCGACCGTGGTTCTGTCAACGATTGCGTGGCTTATTGCGCAGGGTCGGTCCCAAAATAGATGTCCTGGAGCTTTTTGCTTTGCTTCACCGTTTCCGGCGTGCCGTGGAGCACGATTTCGCCCACATCCATCACCGCCACACGGTCACAAATGCGGGAAATGAACGGCAAATCATGTTCGATCACGATGACTGTTTTCCTGGCTGTCTTCAGTTTTGTGATCAGGTCCGATACTGCCTTGGTCATTTTCGGTGAAACACCGGCCGTCGGCTCGTCCAGCAGGAAGAGTTCTTTGCCGCTGCGCAGCGTCCGGGCGATTTCGAGGAGGCGCATTTGCCCGCCGGACAATGCGCCGGCTTTTTTCTTGCCCTGCGACGCCAATCCGACCATCTCCAATGTTTCTTCCGTCACTTTTTTGAGATCACCCAGGGCGCGCCGCGAGTCTCGCGGCAGCGCCTCCAGCGCAACCAGCACATTTTCTTCCAAGGTCATGTCGCGAAAGATGCCAAAGTTCTGAAACACGCGGCCCAGGCCGCGCTGGGCGCGCTTGGCGGGTGAGACAGCCGTAATATTTTCACCGTGGAGCGTAATCGAGCCGGCTGTCGGTTTTATAAATCCGGAGATTACATTGAAGAGCGTCGTTTTGCCGCTGCCGTTTGGGCCGATTAAACCTATGACCTCGCCTTCATCAACATTCAATGTAACGTCGCGCAGAATCTCCTGATCTTGAATGCGCAAACTGACCGCTTGAAGGGAGAGCAAAGGCATCAATCTAAATTCTAAGCACTAATCACTAAATTCTAAAGCCTTATTTCCTTTGCCTTTTGCTTTTGGATGATTGTGGCAAGGATGTTCATCAATTCCGTGGCTTCCTTAATCAATTCATTTGCTTTTGGGACAAAAGATGCTGATAGATTTTCAGCCAATAATCTAAGCCAGAGGATACTTTCCTTGGCTTCTTTTTTACATATTTTTATCCTCAACAGGAAATCACGAGGGCTGAGGCTTTCATTCGCTTCAATATAATTGGATGCAACTGAGCCCGAAGAACGTACAAGTTGTTTGCAATCTTCTATAGATGCAATTGTCCGGGGAACCTTCGCAACGAATTGGCGCACGTTTAATGCAAATCTGAGGGTTCGTTCTTCTAAATCATATTTGATCATTGAAAAAATTATAAATTCTAAGCACTAAATCCTAAACAGTTGTTTACTGGCTGATGTTTAGGATTTAGAATTTAGTGCTTAGTTCTTAAAAGAAAGAGGTTCTAAAGCCCAAGGGAACACTATTTATTGTTAACGGCTGCGCCCATAAAAGCATAAAACAGTGGCTGTGCGCGGTGCGGCCGGCTCTTGAATTCCGGATGGAACTGACTGCCGGCCATAAAGGGATGATCTTTGATTTCGACAATCTCCATTATATTCGTTTCCGGCCATTCACCTGAAAAGATGAGGCCTTTCTCTTCCAGTTTTTTCCGCAGCGCATTATTAAATTCGTAGCGGTGGCGATGACGCTCGGAAATCGTTCCATCCGAAGCAATCTGCCCGCGTTCATCATAAGCCGCGTAGGCCTTGCTGCCTGGTTTCAGCTTGCAGCGGTACGCGCCCAGGCGGAGTGTGCCGCCTTTCGCGCGCTCCTTCGTCTGTCCCGGGAGGAAGTGGACGACGTATTTACTGCGTGGCAGCTCTTCATTTTCATCAAATTCTTCACTGGTTAACTTCGGATCCTTCAGTTTCGCGCGCGCAAACTCAATGGCGAGTAATTGCGCGCCGAGACAAAGGCCCAAGTAAGGGACTTTCTCGGTACGTGCGTACTTCGCGGCGGCAATCTTGCCTTCAATGCCGCGGCTGCCAAAACCGCCTGGCACCACAATGCCGGCGCAGGTTTTGAGTTCGGTCCAGCTCTCTTTATCGTTGGCTTCTAACTTCTCTGAATCAATCCAGAGAATCTCCGCTTTGCGCCCGCGGTGCACGGCGGCAGTCTTAATCGCTTCGATCACGCTCAAATACGCATCATCAAGGCCCGTATATTTACCAACAAGCCCAATCTTGATCGGTTTGCGCGCTTTCTCATGGCGAGCACTACCTGCTTCCCACGCCGACATATCCGGCTCGGTTCGAGCCAGGTTTAACTGGCGGCCAATGTACTGCGCAATCCGATATTCCTGCAGCGCCAGCGGCACATCGTAGATCGAGCTCAATGTTTGCGCCGGCACGACGCCGGCCCGCGGCACGTCACAGAATTTGCTGATTTTATCGAGTAATTCTGGTGGGATCTTGTAGTCCGCGCGCGCCAAGATCATATCCGGATGCAAACCAATGCGGCGCAGTTCGCGCACCGACAGCTGCGTCGGCTTGGTCTTCAATTCTTTGCTGCCTTTAAGGTAAGGCAGAAGCGTCAGATGAACATGGAAAAGGCTGCCTGGGCCCAGTTCGCCTTTAAGCTGGCGCACCGCCTCCAGAAACGGTTCGCCTTCGATGTCGCCGACCGTGCCGCCGATTTCAACCATCATGATCTCCGCCCCCGACGCCTCCGCTGCGCTCGTAATGGCGCTTTTGATGGCGTCGGTAATGTGAGGCACGACTTGAATCGTGCCGCCGAGAAAGTCGCCGCGACGCTCGCGAGCGAGAACATCGGTATAGATCTTTCCGGTTGTCACAGTACTCAGCTTGCTCATCGGTTCATCGATAAAGCGTTCGTAGTGACCCAAATCCAAGTCGGTTTCCGCGCCATCATCCGTCACAAAGACTTCACCGTGCTGAAACGGACTCATCGTTCCAGGATCCACATTCAAATACGGATCAAGCTTCTGGACGAAGACCTTGTAGCCGCAGGCTTTCATGATCGCGCCGATACTCGCAGTGGCAATCCCTTTCCCTAGACTGCTGCAAACGCCACCCGTGACGATGATGAAACGGGCCTGTCTGGCGGAGCCTTCGGCCGCTGCGCTACGCGCTATGGCCGACCGGTGGCGAAGACGGGGGCTATCTTTGATCTTCTCTCGCGAGTTCTGTTTGCGGGGGCGCTTTGTGTGGGAAGGTTGAACCATACACAAGCCGGGCGATTCTTCCGTTCGGGGGAGAAGCCCTCGTGCAGTGTACTAAGAAAAGTGCAGAAAGCAAGGCGAGGCCTTTTACGAGAGCTTTCTGACGGAAGGTCGCATCGCCTTAGCCTTCTTCTTGGCCGTCCGCATGCCTTTTTGCGCAGCCACACCGGCGCGCTTGGCTTCCTTACTGATCATGGTTTCTAGCTCCGCTTTGGCCTCCAGAGCCTTCTGCTGGGCGTACTTCTTGGCCTTTTTTAAGTTACTTTGCACTTCATCACTTTCGACGAAGTCGCGGACTTGCTTTGCGAGCTTCTTGCCGTCGCGCTGTAAATGCGCGCCCAGCAGCTTGGCGGCCGCTTCGGGGTCTTTGGCGTTGGCCAAGTCATCACGCAGTTTTTTATTGCTGAACAGGTAGCCAGCCATGGCGCCACCGAGTGTACCGACGAGAAGCGAGAGTTTTTTCATGAGTTCGAAAGGAAAGAGTACAAAGAAGTATAAGTTCCTTAATACGCTTTTGCAAATAAAGCCTGCCCATCTTTCACGAGACGAATTGTGGCTTTCGTCTTTTCTTTGATCGCTTCCGCGGCCGCGACATCGCCGTTCCACGGCGCCCACACAAAACCACTGTGTTTTTCGAGAAGTTTGATCAGTTCATCGTCATTTTTGGCTGTGCGTGTATTTTCCTGCAGAAACTGCTGTGCTTGTTCGTACAACGTCTTCTGAATGTCATTTAATACTTCGCGGGCTGAGGCTTCATTCAATGTTGCGAGCGGCACTGCTTTCTTCTCACCAGTATCGCGACGAACCACCATCACTTGCTTGGCGGCAATATCCTTTGGTCCGAGTTCGATGCGCAGAGGCACACCTTTCACTTCCCACTCGTTGAATTTGAAGCCGGGTGTCTTGTCGTCGCGATCATCCAGCTTCACGCGCAGTCCACCCAGAGCCGTCTGTAATGTTTTACACGCGTCCAGCGCCGCTTTCTTCTCCGCATCGGTCTTATATATAGGAATGATCACTACTTGGAGCGGCGCCACGTTTGGTGGCAGGCGTAACCCTTTGTTATCGCCGTGCACAACGATCAATGTTCCGATCAGGCGAGTTGACACCCCCCAGCTCGTCATCCAAGGGCGCTGCGATGCACCTTTCTCATCCAAATATGAAACGTCGTAGGCTTCAGAAAACCCTTGGCCGAGATTGTGGGATGTTCCGGCTTGAATCGCTTTGCCGTCTTTGGCGAGCGCTTCCGTCGTAAGTGTATAGAGCGCGCCGGCAAAACGATCATGATCGGGCTTATGGCCGGACATCACAGGAATGGCCAGCGTCTCACGGTCAAAGTCTACGTACATTTGCAGAGCCTTCTCCGCCATCGCATCGGCGTCAGCCTTTGTGGCGTGTGCGGTATGTCCTTCTTGCCAAAGAAATTCCAGCGTGCGCAGGAATGGGCGCGTTCTCATTTCCCAACGGACAATGTTTGCCCACTGATTAATTTTGAG
Source organism: Candidatus Peribacteraceae bacterium (assembly GCA_035290765.1). Lineage (GTDB taxonomy): Bacteria > Patescibacteriota > Gracilibacteria > Peribacterales > Peribacteraceae > DATDTQ01. The sequence goes on along the minus strand of DATDTQ010000091.1, from coordinate 5,204 downwards.
TGGCAAATCGCGGTGTGACTGGATCCACTTGGCAAATGTGGAATAGATAATCGTCTCACTCGTGGGTCGTACATAGAGTTTCTCGGTCAGTTCTTTACCACCGCCATGCGTGACCACAGCACACTCCGGCGCAAAGTCTTCGATGTGATTGATCTCCTTGGCGAGAATTGATTCAGGAATGAGGAGAGGGAAGTAAGCGTTCTGAACACCGTGCGCTTTGATGCGAGCATCCAAATCACGTTGGATTGCTTCCCAAATGGCGTAGCCGTAGGGCTTAAAAATGATGCAGCCTTTCACATCCGCGTTCTCGGCTAGATCAGCCTCCGCGATCACATCCAAATACCACTGGGGGAAATCCTTTTGTTGGTCGGCCAAACGAGACATGAACCGAGTATAGAAGCTGCCTTCGGTTCAGTACAGCAGCGCCATGATCATCGCCGTTAACACAGAGCCGAAGATGATTCCCCCGGTTACTTCCAAAATGGAATGGCCGACCCGCTCAGAGAAACGGTGGAATTGTTGAAGAATGTTCAAAATCCGGGCTTGGCGACCGACCTGAGAACGCACAAAGGCAGCATCGTACCAAACAATGGCGGCCAGAACGGCGGCCACAGCAAAGGCGCCGGACTGTAAGCCTTCTGGCTCTGTGAAACCGACTACGATCAGGAGCGATGTGACAAATGCCGAATGACTGCTGGGCATGCCGCCGTGCTGGAACCAAATACCCCGGTAGGTGCCTTCAAACAAATGCTTGGTGACTTCGGAAGCGAGCATCACAAGGAGAGGCGTCAAAAATGGATAGTCGCGGAATAATGTCAGCACGACGAAGAGTATATAGTATGAAGAATGTGGTATGTAGTATTGATTTTATACAACATACTACATAACGCATACTGTATACCTCCTGATCACGGCGCTGCAGATGCATCGCCATTCGACAGGCTCATGGTGATGCCGATGCATCGCATATTCTTCGATATGGACAGACACTGCATTTTGCAAAACTCGGAGTCGGGTGGTAGTCCCGTGAGGCCATGCGCTCCGTCAACAGGCGGATTTGCGTGAGCGCATCACGGAGTTGCTGCTCATTGCGCGTCGTCCGATGTTCTGTGACTCCTTCTTCACTTATAAAGAGGAGTGACAGCTCGGCGCAAGGTTTCTTAAAAGTCTCCGCAGCGGCGAGGGCGTAGACGGAAAGCTGCAAATCAGCGTCGACTTCAGTTTGATGACGAATCGCACCGGTTTTAAAATCGATCACGCGCACGCCTTCACCCATCGATTCAACGCGATCAAAGCGGCCTGTCAGAGCAAGGCCGTCCGCATGCAACGTAAATCCCTTCTCAACTGCGATAACCTGTCGCGGGTCCCACCTTCGCTCTTCCGTCTTCGCCAAGGCTACGCCGGACAAGTCGAGCTTCGGCGGGCAAGCCCCGCGCCACCAATCGTAGAAATAATGCATCATCCTTTCGCCGCGCTTACGCGCAAAATCTGCTTCGACGCGCGTGGCATAGGAATCAACGATGAAATTCTGATGCCACAGCGCGACCATTGTCTGTTCAGATAGCGCGTCGGCGGCGAGTGGAGTTTTATCGGCCGCAAACATCATTGTTTGCTCCTGAAGTGAAGGCTCTTTGGCCGCTGCGGCTTCCATTTCCAAGTCGCCCCACTTCTTCAGAGTGTTATGCATACTCGAACCAAAACTTTCACCGGGGCTTATCGGCCTCGTGATTTTTTTCACGAAGGCATACTCGTACTTCCGAGGGCAGGTCTGGTACAGGCGGAGCTGGGAGTAGCTGACGAGGGGCACGGCGGCAGTTTACGCCGCTTCAGACTGTTGTGTCTCTGGCTCTTCGAAACGATCCATTAGTTTCCGAAAATGACGCCGCCTTTCATGCACCCATTTTCGATTTGTTTCTGATGCCTTTTGAATTTCAGCTGGTGTAGGGAAAATCCATTCTCCGTATACATCATAGCCGTGCTCACCGCTGACGTTCATTTCGCTGATTCTGTACTCTCCAACCTCGAGGAACGATTCTGAAGAGGAAACGTCACGTTCTTGCGAAGCGGACGCTCTAATTTCCAGTTTATCGATTTTGTGTTTTGCCTGCAGGAAAGCATTTAGAGCATCAAAACGTTGGCGCAATTTTTGCACCGCCGATTCATGATCAACAGCGAATTTGTATTGGTCCGGGTTGAGTTGTTGGGTCCCATCTTGGAACATGCTGTTATCGCTTTCACGTTGTGTTATCACTCCTTTTAATTGCGAGTTTTGATAATAAACAATATCTGCCAACGCTTCGCCGATCTGTTGGCGTAAATTAGTTTGTTCAATAGCTGATAGCAGACTGACTTCTTTTGCATGTGAACCGAAAGCCAGCTCTATTTTCCGTTCTGCCTGCACGAGCAGACGTTCACTCGCTAGCCTCTTAAAACTTTCAATATTGTATGTGTCGGGCATTTCGCTCATGTTTTGTGATGTCCATTCATCGAGAACTAAAGCCATATCATGAACAGCGTCATTCAATGTCTCTACATTAACATGACTACCAAACCAGCCTTTTTTGAGGTTAAAATCTGCAATTTGATCGGCTTCAGATTGAGTCAAAGAGCCCTTTGCTCGTTTCAAAGCTAACCCGCCCAGCGTCCTTCCTATTTCCGGCAAAATAACCTTATCGAGAATTGGGAACTTACGCGCTTGACCTAGACCTTCGATCGCATCTGGTCCCATCAACTCAACCAAGCGTTGGAATTTTTGGGGATTTAAGTGAGCGAATCGTCTTAAAACCATTCCTGTTATGATTTCACGGCGCGTATCGCTATTGGCTGCTTCGAAAGCTTCTACACTTGTGTTTCTAGTTAGCAGCGCACCAACTTTAGCAGTCATCGGAACACGCCCAGCGTTATAAAGTTGATCAAATTGGGATTGGCCAGTGGCAATTTCATCTTTACCGAGAACACGGTCGGTCAGCGTAATCTTTTCCTGAATTGCGAGGTCAGCCAGGCTGCGATACATGCCAGCACTCAATGTTGCCGCAATTGGAATAACAATCAGTGCAACTCCACCTGTGCTTGTGGCAAGAATTCCAATGCTTCCCAGCGAGCCGGCATTAAATACGGCGATCGTTCCGACCGTAGTTGCGGCCGCATCAACAATGAATACGCCACTATCAACGACAGCCACAAATTTTTTCTCCTCATATGCTTTTTTGAAGAGGGGATCTGTATCCTTGATGTCTTTTAAGTGGGACACCTGAGACCAAATTTGTACTAACTGATAGCCTTCGTAGGCCAAACATAGCGCACTGATGCCAACGCCGACTTTGGTCAGAGCAGAAACACCACGTGCTGCTTTCAGAGCTACTTCTGCTGAATCAGTATTTTGAGCGATAATTTTTGCTACTCCTTTGGCCTCTGTTACGCCTTCTTTTTCTAAAATCTCCGTTACAGCTTCAACTACTGTGCCATCTTTACGTACAACATTAAGACCTGGCTTAGACTCAGGAACATTTTGAGGAGCAGCCTTTGGGACAGGGGCAATGTCGTGTTCTGCACCGGCGGCTTTTTGCAAACCGGGCTCGGTTTTTGGTGCAACTTCAGTTGAACCTTTCACACTATCGCTTATGTCGGTTGCAGTTTCAGTGGCTTCACCCGCAGCGCTTACTCCTTTTACATCAAGGTCTGCATTAAGAGTTTTAACATTGTTAATAGCAACACCGGTTGAATGTTCTTCTACTAGCCATGTATGAAGTCGGCCACTTTTTATGGCGCCGCTTTTAATATCCGCCTCAAATTCCATTAAAATAGGAGCGATTACTTTTTCTTTCTGATACAACTTCACTGCAACATCTCGGATTTGGTCTTCGATTGCTTTTGTCCGAGTGACTAAAGCTTCTTTTAAACTGTCCGCTTTATTAATGTGCTTTATGCCATCGTAATATTCATGCCAAGCATTCCATTCATCCGCTAGGTCGTTTATTTGTTCGACAGACACAGCTCCCATCGTAATTTTTCCTCTATTCCAAAGACGGTTCATTTTGTATTTCGGGAAACTCGCTCGAGTAATGATATCCCTTCGAATTAATTTTCCTCTATTTGTGGGTAAGGCGACTCCAGCTATATAATTAGTTTTTGAAACTATTTCAAAAGGCCAAGTGGCTGAATTTTTCGCTGCTTCCACAAGCGCACCTTTTATTCCTGATCTTGGCAAATTCAATATAACATCTATCACACCCAAACTCGTTGCATAAACAGGCACTCCATTCATCCAGACATGAACGATGTCACCACCAATCTCATATCCTCCTTTTTCCGGTGAAAGTATTTCAAAAGCTGTCTTACAAAGTTCCCAATCTTCCAAAAGAAGATATTTTCCTGACTTAAATAAATAAACTGAACCATCTACTGCAACAATCTCAAAGGTGTCTTTTATTAATGCGTCTAACAAGTTCCAGCGTGTTTTCTCTTTTTCGGGCAACTTGGAATATTTTTCAAAATTTGTTCCAACGTCCTTAAAAGATGATCGAATGTTCTCTTCGGCGTTTGAGGCCCCTTCCTTTGCCCCTTCCTTTACTTCGTTCGCTACATGAGTGGCACCTTTAATATGTTCAGGTAGGGAAGTCCCAAAAAACTTTTTTGCAAGATAGATACCTCCGACTGCCCCGGCAACGCCGACAAAAAACTTGGTTGCGCGGAAAAGAATACCAGGCTTATGGATGCCATTTTTCACTTCTTCTGATTCATTTTTGAACCACGAAGAGACTTTGCGATATAACCAACGTGCTGCCAGAAAACCTACCACGCCGCCAGCAACATAACCGGCCTTCTTCCAGTTAGATCCTTCAGAAAAATCTTTCCAGGTTTCTTTCGCATTGCGACTTACTCTTTGTCGAAAATTTTCTTTTATTTGAGGAGAATTTGTTGGCTCGATTGGCACTCCGGCAACACTGTTCTGTTGCTTTTCAACAGGCTGAGCTGGTTTTGTCTCCTGCTCTTTTTCCTCAGATTCATCAGATTTTATTTTGTCCCCGAATTCTTGAACCAAGGCTACTCTTTCTCGCAAAGCATCGAGCTTGCTTTGTTCTTTTTCTTGTTCGATTTTACTTTGCAATCGCGCTTCAAGCTCAGCCAAATTTTTTTGAATGACCTCGGCACTCTTTTGATCAGCTGTTTTTACGATTTCACTTGCTGAAGCAATGATCTCTGAT
>DATDTQ010000090.1:0-10005 GCA_035290765.1 Candidatus Peribacteraceae bacterium | reverse complement strand
CACCACCGTTGCGGAAACCGTTACGGATGCGAATGCCTCCGCAAAATTGAAGGCGAGTATTCACACGATGCTAACTGCTCATGCCGCTGCGCTGCAGGAAGTCTCTGCGAGTGTGAATAACGGCGCATTGAGCGCGCAGATCGATGAAATTTTGCGTGAAGTGCACGCCAACGCGTTTGTTTATACCGGCACGGGTATCCAATTGCCCGGTATGCCTGCGCAAGCAGCGCAGATCATGATCAACGTGGCGGAAAAACAGATTGAGAAGACAGAAGACCGCATTGACGATGCCGACGCTTCCGCGGATGTGGAAGCGGATGCTCGCACGCATTTGGCTCTCGCGGTCACAGGGTTAGCAGAAGCCAAAACTGCGCTCGGGGCTGGCAATAATGCGGACGCCTTCGCCAAGGCGAAAGCGGCGCATCGCCGGGCCATCGAAGCGAAGATCACGCTCCACACCGGTTCGATCTTCGACCGTGATGATGACGATGAAGATAATGACGACGATGACGATGATGATAACGACAGTTCATCGAGCCGTTCATCTACTAATAGTACGCAATCAAGTACATCTCATTCCTCCATTAGTTCCGTCAGTTCTTCGAGTGTGATGAGCTCGTCAGTGCTGTCTTCTCTGTCTTCGCTCTCGTCATCTAGTCATTCAAGTGATGATGATGAAGGTGATGATGACGATGATGACGACAATAACAACAGGAATGGCAACGGTAATAATGATAACGACCGCTTAGGCGAAGAAATTCGCAGGAACGTCAAAGACCAGATCGACGATATGAAAAAGCGGCTGAAGGACAGGTTTGACGTTGATGATTAACCCTTCTTCGGACAGTCCCTAATGCGGCTGCTATGAACTAGCAGTCGCATTTTGGGATCTACTTTTTACGTTTTTTCGGTGCGGCTTTCGGGTATGCGATTGCCAGAGCGATCACGCCCAGCAAAAAGCCCCAACCGAGACCGGTTACAATGGCACTGATGACGGCAACCGTGCGAACAGTTGGGCTATCGATCGGCAACATCACCTCTCCAATTTGAACCGGCGGGTAGCCGGCCCAAAAACCAGTCCAGAAAATCTGTTGGACCAAAGCGGCCAAAATGCCGTGCACCAAGCCAATCAGAAGCAGTGTGAGGAAAGGGCGGGGCATTTTGTTGCCCACCACAAATGCAATCCAGACGACGGCAGTTCCCAGCCAAGCGAGCCCTTCGGTCGCTGGCACCATCTCTACGACGCGGAAGATATGCATGAATGTCCGAACCAAGCCCAGTGCCGCTAATGGAACGATGATGTGCCACTGCACGGTGGCTACAGCTTTCTTCGCCATTGGTCGGTAGTATATACCTGATGCAACTGGACTCAACAGCAACTGCGCACCTGCAAACACTCCGTGACCGTAGCACCGGGCTGGCTGAGTTTCGCGTCGCCGCGCATGCGTTGATACCGGTGTTGTTTCGCGAATTACAGGCCGCGCTCAAGCAGCGCAGTGTTGCTGAAGAAACAGTTGTCTTTGCAATCGTTCTCCGAGCAGCGCTGGTTTTTCTGCCGGAAGCCGTGCGTTCATTCCCCTCTTCACCCGTTGCCTTCGCCGGGCTACGCCGCGATGAGAAGACGGCGATTGCACATTGGTACTACGAGAATGTCCCGGAGATCACGAAAAAGCACACGCTTGTGATTCTGGATCCGATGCTGGCGACCGGCGGTTCAGCGGAGGAATCAGCGCTCAATTTGTTGAAGCGCGGTGCGGATCCCCAAAAAATCTGGTTTCTTGGCTTCCTAGCCGCGCCGGAAGGCATCAACCGACTGACAAAACATATTCCATCTGACCAGATCATTGTTGCCGCGGTTGATGAAGGCTTGGATGATCGCAAATTTATCGTGCCGGGCCTCGGCGACTTCGGGGACCGGTATTTTGGCACTCCCTTGTAAGTGTTCTTCTGAATCGTCTGAATCTTCTGCAGCCTCTGAATCTTACAAGGATTCAGAAGAATCAGAGGTGACAGAGGATTCAGAGGCAACAATGGTACACTGAAGTCATCATGATCACGCGGCAACAATGGGCAATGGCCGGCTGGACACTCCTGATCCTCGCCATCTTCGCATTTATTTTGTATTTGATGGGCCGCATTCCCTTTGGCACGGACGGTATCGGCCTTTGGACGAGCAACGCGCAGGGCAACGACACGTCGCAACTGTTCGCCGATCCATATTCTTGGTCGCACTTTCTCCACGGCATCATCTTTTACTGGGTGGCACGACGATTATTTCCGCGGTTAAAGCTGCATCATTGGTTTTTCATTGCCCTGCTCACCGAAGTCGGCTGGGAAATTTGGGAGAATACGCCATTCATCATCAACCGCTACCGCGAAACCACCGCTGCCCTCGGTTACACCGGCGATAGCATCTTCAATTCAGTGGGCGACGTGTTTTTCATGATGATCGGCTTCGCCGTTGCCCATAAAATTTCATGGCGATGGGCAATCGGACTGTTTATCGTCGTTGAACTGATCATGTTGCTGCTCTACCGAGACAATCTCACGTTGAATGTTTTGATGTTGATCTATCCGATTGATGTTATTCGGGAGTGGCAGATGGGTCTTTGATAGCCGACGGGACGGGCGTCGGAAATTCTGGCAAATAGGCAAGATTGCTATGCAAAAGCGCTGAACGGATGCATACTTGGGGAAATTCCACTTCCTTATGACACGATACGTTCGGATTGCCGCCGTCGCCACACTCATGGCGGTGGTTGTGCTCCTTATTATTGTCCTTGGTCTCAGTTCTAAGACTTCTTCAAGCGCGGCCACCCCACCGGGCAGTCGCTACCAGCGTATCGCAGCCGATACGCCGCTGATCGTGCGCTTTACGGTACCGATGGAGCAGGAGGATGTCACAGCAGTGACAAGTGTTGCACCTCAAGTGGATGGGAAATGGCAATGGCAAGATGACACCACCCTCGCTTTTTTACCTGCGGCGCCGCTGGCGCTGAGCGGCACCTACACGGTGCGCGTTGCGCCAGAGATTCGGCGCAGCGATGAAGCGGTCGTCGGTCAAGAAACAGTGGTGCGCTTCTTCGTAGCCGGTCCGCCAACCGTGGCCCAGCTTCTGCCGCCGCCCGATGCCGCCGATGTGGATCCGGAGCGCCCGATCACGATCGTTTTTGATCGACCGATGGTGGCGCTCACGACGATCAGCGAGCGCGGAACACAATTTGCAAATTGGCCGGTGACGATTGAGCCGGACGTAGCGGGTACATGGCGCTGGCTTTCGAGCACAACGGTTGAGTTTGCGCCGAAAAACGGTTTGGCGCCGGCCACCAAATATAAGGTCCACGTGCCAGCCGGCCTGAAGACCGTCAATGGCGAACAAACTGAGACGGATGTTTCCGCGACTTTCACGACGGAACGACCCACCATCCAGTCCACGGAACCGCCCGAAGGGTTTGACCGCGCCGGCGTGAATGTGCAGCCAGTGCTGCACTTCTACGCGGCTGTGGATTTGCAAAGTGTACAGCAGCACACGCAACTGTTCCGCATGAAGGAAGGTCAGGCACCAAGCAACGAGGAGTTGCAGGCGCTGGATAACGCGACGATCCCGGCGGAAATCGGTGTGCCCGTTTCATTCAAAGTGGTCTATGGAACCGTGGAAAGTGACGGCGTGAAGAAGACGGATAAAACGACGGTCGTTCTCATGCCCCAAGCGGCATTGGAATGGAATACCTGGTATGGCCTGTTGGTTTCGAGCGGTGTCGGCGCTCCAGGCGGTAACTTAGGCAGCGAACAACCATTTGTGATGCGGTTTAAAACCGCCGGACCGATGGAAGTTCTCAGCATTGTCCAGGAATATGACGCGCTGAAAATTGATTTCAGCAATCCTTACGATGCGAAAACGGTTAAAAAAGCCCTGACCATCTCACCAAAGCCGGCGAATTGGGATGACATTGAGATTGATGACAATTTTTCAGAGTCGACCGCGCTCTACCTGTACCCCGCCGTTGAACCGAGTACGAAATACACCGTCACGGTCGGAAAAGGTCTGCGGGATATTTTTGGACAAGAGAGCACGGAAGCCAAAACGATGAGTTTCACCACCAAGCCGCTGGAACCGCGTGTGTTCATTCACTCCAATGGTTCATTCGGCGTGTTTGAGCGCGAGTTCCCGCCCGTGGTGTACTTAAACTCCGTCAACGTCAGCCAGCTCAATGTGCAATTCGCCCAGCTCTCACTGGAAGAATTTATCAACTTCCAGCGCGCCGAACGTGATAATTGGCAGTTCGAACCTGTGCTGGCTGACAAAGCCATGTATCAACAGTGGAACCTGCCCCAAACGAAGCCAGAAAATGAATGGGGCGTGGAAACATTTGATATCAAGGAGCGCCTCCAGAGTGAACTGACACCCGGTATCTACGTCCTGACGCTCCAAGCGCCGGAATACCACTATGACGGCGGCATTCCCGTTGTCGAAAAGATCTACTTCTCGATCACGAGCACCGCACTCACCCTGAAATTCAGCGGCGACAAGGCGCTGGTGTGGGCTCTCAATATGGAAACGGGCGAACCGGTCGCTGGAGCGACAATCGGACTCCACACGCCCAACGGTCAGCAAGTGAAATCGGGACTAACGGATGCCGCCGGCTTCTTTGAAACAGAAATTGACGCCGCCGATTTTGCTCAGAGCGACGGCTGGCAGCCGGAAGTCTGGATCACAGCCGTAACGGCTGATGATTTTGCCTATGTTGGCACTCCGTGGGACAGCGGTCTGAATGCCTATGACTTCAGCCTGAACCAAAACTTCCAACAAAGCGCGGGGGCGTACGAGCTGCTCTCCTACCTTTATACGGACCGCCCCATTTATCGACCGGGCGACACCGTTCACTTCAAAGGAATCGTCCGGCTCAAAGACATGAAGGGTGTATTGCACCCGCCGCGCTCCGATCGGCGCGTGCAGGTGACGATCGAAGATGCGGAATACAACAGCATTTTCAGCCAAGCCATGCTGCTCTCAGCCTTCGGCAGTTTCAGCGGCGAAATCCCGCTCGATCCGAAAGCCACACTCGGCAACTACACGCTTCGCATTGAGCTCACCGGTGCCACCGATGTGCAAAATAACTGGGACGCCACGAACTTCTTGGTGTTGGCCTACCGCAAACCCGAGTACCGCGTTGATGTGACGTTCGATAAAGAAAATTACTTCGATGGTGACACGGTGCGGGCTTCGGTGGAGGCGGCGTATTACTTCGGTATGGCCATGTCGCAAAGTCCGCTGCAGTGGCGCGCCATAACGACGGATTATTTCTTCAATCAATACACGGATGGTTGGTATTCATTCAGCCTGGAAGACAACTGGTGCTGGTGGGACTGCCAGCGCGAGAACAAATTGGTTGCTGAAGGCGAGGGGAAATTGACCGCCGATGGAAAATTCCAGATCGAAGTGCCGATGAAGCTGGAAGTTGAAGCACTGAGCCAAGTGCTGAGTATCGATGTTGATGTCACCGATCAGAACAACCAAGTCGTCAGCACGCGGGCTTCGGTGCCCGTTCATAAATCTGCCATCTACGTCGGCATTCGTTCCGATGATTGGGGCGTAGAACCTGGTTCCGAAGCGCAACTCTCACTCGTCACCGTCAAACCTGATGGTTCGCCGGCGGTTGATCAGTCCGTCGACCTGACGGTATTCGAGCGGAACTGGAATGTAACACGGAAGAAAGGTGTTGACGGCGAGTATTACTACGACAGCCAACCGCAGGATACGAAAATCAAATCGTACTCTGCTAAAACGGGACCGGATGGGAAGGTGGCGATCAAGGTCAACATTCCTTCCGGCGGACAGTTCCGCATTTTGGCGCAGACCGCCGATGCGGCGGGTCGGGTAGCGTCAGCAGATACGTCTGTATACGCCTGGTCTGATACCTACGTGAACTGGCCACGCGCCAATAATAACCGCATCGAAATTATCGCTGATAAACCTGAGTACGCCGTCGGCGATACCGCCACGCTCATTGCCAAGTCGCCGTTCCAAGGTGAGAACGTCAAGACCCTCGTCACGGTGGAACGCGAAGGCATCATCAGTCGGCGCGTAATCACGCTGGAAAGTTCAGCGCAGCCGATCACCATTCCGATTACGGAAGACTTGATCCCCAACGCCTATGTGTCCGTCGTCGTTGTGAAACCGCGCGAAGGCGAAACGTTCAATGAAAACGGTCTCGATACCGGCGCGCCGGCTTTCCGCATCGGCTACGCGCAGTTGAACGTTGAGACCAAGCAAAAAGCGCTCGACCTTTCCATCGTGCCCGACAAGCAAAAATACTTGCCCGGAGAAACGGTAAACGTAACGCTCAAAACGAAAAACTGGTCGGGCACACCCGTACCGGCCGAGCTGTCGCTCGCGGTCATTGATATGAGCGTGCTGGATCTGGCCGGCTACTCCCGGCCGGATCTGCTCAAAGAGTTCTTCAGCGGACGCGGCCTGGGTGTCCGCACCGCGCAAAACCTGCTCTACTTGATGGAGCGGTTTAAGCCCGGGTCCAAAGGTGGTGGTGGAGGCGATCCCGAAGAGCGAGCGCGGGCCAATTTCAAAGATACTGCTTACTGGAATCCAACGATTGTCACCGACGAACAGGGTGAAGCTCACGTTTCCTTTAAACTGCCCGATAACTTAACCACCTGGAAACTGATTGCCGTCGGTCATAGCAAAGAGAGTCTTGTCGGCGCCTACGACACGGAAGTGGTGGAAACCAAGCGCGTGATCGTCCGGCCAGTGCGGCCGCGCTTCGCCGTGCAAGGCGATGAGGCCGAACTGGCGACGATTGTTGTGAATGGCACAGACAAGACGGCCAACTTCAAAGTAACACTGACGGGCGATGGGTTTGAAGGTTCGACAGACGCGCAGACGGTATCCGTTGATGCCGGTGCGCAGGTCAAAGTCCGGTTCCCCGTGTCCTTCGGTTTCGGTAACAAAGCCAACTTCGTCTTCACGGCCGAAACAGACGGCGCACGCGACGAAGTGCATGAATCCATTCCGCTCTATCCGTTTGGGATTCCGCAAGCCGTGGCCACGTCGGGCTTCACCGACGAAAGTGTACGTGAACAGGTCTATTTGCCTGTCCGTGATGAAGTGACTGCTCTCCAAGTGCAAGCTGCTTTGTCTCCCACGTTGGCAGTCTATTTGCCATCGAGCCTTTCATATTTGGTGAACTATCCGTACGGCTGCGCCGAGCAGACTGTTTCTAGCTTCCTGCCCAATATTGCCGTGGCGGAATTGGAAAGACTTGATGCGTTTGAGATTGTTGATGACAAAACGCTGCAGACGAACGTCATCGCCGGCATTGAACGTCTCATCACCTTCCAGCGCGGGGATGGCGGCATCGGCTATTGGGAGCAAAGTCCTGCCAGTTACCCGTACCTCACAGCGTATGTCGTTCACGCCTTGCATTTGGCGCGGAAAGCCGGCTACACGGTCGACAGTGATTTCTTCAACCGAGCGCGTGACTACCTGGAACAAGCTCTGCGCAATGGAGATATGACGCGCAAGCTTCATCTGAATGAACGCGCCTACGTACTGTACGTCCTTGGTGAAACCGGAGGCGTTGATCGGTCGCTGCTCAGCAACCTCTATGATCAACGCGCGAAGCTCGCGCTGTTTGCAAAGGCATATCTGGCAATGGCGATGGAGAAAACAGGGAATCACAAGCAAGCGCAGGCATTGGTCGATGAAATTCTCCAGAAAGCCGACGTCAGCCCGCGCACGATTGAGTTTGCGGAAGATGATTTGTGGGAGCTGCGCAGTCTCATGAATACCGAGCAGCGTTCAACGGCAATTATTCTGCAAGCGATGATCAGCGTTGATCCAGAGAATGTTCTGATACCGCAAATAACACGTGCGCTGCTGCAGATGCGACGGGCAGGACACTGGGATACGACCCAATCAACTGTGGCTGCCATTTTTGCGCTTGTTGATTACCTCAAGCTAACCGGTGAACTGCGCGCCGACTTCACGGCCACACTTACGCTGAATGGAAAAGAAGTCACCGAAGCGGTGTTTAATGCCAAAAACGTTCTGACAAAGGAAGAACAGGAGTTGCCCGCCGATGCATTTACGCCCGGCCAGTTCAATCCCGTTGATTTCAGTAAGAAAGGCGAAGGCCAGCTGTACTACGACTTGATGGTTCAGTACTTCTGGCGGGCGCAAAAGGCAGAGCCGGCGGAAGAAGGCATCAGCGTGGTACGTGAACTCACGCCGACTGCCGGGTCGCCGGCGACGCCATCGGTTGGTGGCACCTACAAAGTGAAATTGACGATCACTGTGCCGGAAACGCGCCACTTTGTGGCAATTGAGAGCCCGCATCCGGCCGGCTTTGAAGGCATCGACTTCGCTTTGCAGACAACACAGCAACACTTGCAAGATGAACTCGAGCCGGATCGACCGGAAGGGTTCTACTGGTGGTGGGACAGCAGTTGGTATTTCACCCACAAAGAATTCCGCGACGACCAGGTCTTCCTGTTCGCTGATAATCTGCCGGCCGGTGTGTACCACTACGAATACCTCGTCCGCGCCACGTTGCCCGGCACCTTCAAGTGGCGGCCGGCCCGAGCTTATGAAATGTACTTCCCCGAAGTGTTTGGCAACACGGAGAGCGCCATGATCAATATTCGCGAACCGTGACGGCGCTACGCTCGCGACTGACTATCCAACGCTCCCTGCTGATCTGCGGCGGAGCGCTGGTGTTGTTGCTGCTTTTTCTGCTACCATTGCCCTCTCGAGTCAGCCACCCGGAAAACCGCGCACCAATTAGGGTGCTCGATCGACACGGTAAACTTCTGTATGAAGCGCGACAGGAAGATTTTGGCATGCAGGAGGAGCTGACACTGGCCGACCTGCATCCGCTAACGGTACCGGCGCTCATTGCCGTGGAAGATCGAACGTTTCGCAGTCACCTTGGCGTGAGTGTGAGAGGAATTACACGCGCGCTGTGGCAAAACTTGAATGCCGGTCGCATTGTCTCGGGCGGTTCTACGCTCACGCAGCAACTGGTCCGCATTCGCTTGCAACCGCCACGGCGTTCGCTCCTTTATAAGATGCGCGAAGCGTGGCTGGGACTGAAACTTGATGCGCGATTAAGCAAAGATGAGATATTGCAGCAGTATTTGCAGTCCGTGTACTTCGGGCACCAGGCCTATGGCATACGCAGCGCTGCGACCGTGTATTTTGGGAAGAAACCACAGGAACTTTCGATCAGTGAACTGGCTTTGCTCATCGGCCTGATTCAATCCCCTGTTTCACTTGATCCGTTTGTAAACCCCAACGCTGCGCTCGCGCGCCGCAGTCGCGTTCTCACCGCCATGGCTGAGGAAAAAGTCATCACTGCTGACGAGCAAGCCACCGCTGAAGCTGAAGAGTTGCAACTCACGGAGGATCGCACACGTATAGCGGCGCCACACTTCGTCTTTTGGCTGCTCAGCCGCTACGCCGACCGCGCGCGCCCGGGCGCTGCGCTGCGGACAACGCTCGATGCCGATCTTCAAACGCAACTTGAAGCGATCGTCGAGCGGCGCGTGGCCGCGCTCGCCGATAAAAATGTCACGGGCGCGTCGGTTATTGTCCTCGATGCTCACACCGGAGAATTACTGGGCATGGTCGGGTCGCAGGATTATTTTGACGCGACCCGCGACGGCGCCGTGAATGTCGCCGTCTCGCCGCGACAGCCCGGTTCTTCCCTCAAACCGTTCACCTATGCCCTCGCGCTGCAGCGCGGTGACACAGCGGCCACGACTGTGGCCGACGTGTTCGTGCAACTCCTCACCGAAGAAGGCAATCCTTACACGCCCCGCAATTACGATTACGATTTCCACGGGCTGGTCCGGTACCGCGAAGCGCTGGCCAATTCCTATAACATCGCCGCCGTCAAAGTCCTCGAGAAAGTGGGTGTGCAAACCCTCCTCGATTTTCTGCGCACTGCGGGGATTACTACGTTGAACCGCGAACCTGAATTCTATGGT
>DATDTQ010000089.1:0-4020 GCA_035290765.1 Candidatus Peribacteraceae bacterium | reverse complement strand
CGAGTTCATGCGCGTGTGCGAACGCATCGGAGACCTCCTGAATCTGGCGGCGCGATTGTTCGGAGCCATAGAACACCGTCGCGCCCACCGCCACCGCGCCCATGTCGAACGCCTGATCCACGCTGGCGAACAGCGTCTGGTCGAATTCGTTGGGGTAGGTGAGCAGTTCGTTGTGGTTGATCTTCACGATGAACGGGATCTTGTGCGCGTAGCGGCGCGCCACCGAGGACAACACGCCGAGCGTCGAGGCCACGCCGTTGCAGCCGCCTTCTATGGCGAGCTTGACGATGTTCTCCGGGTCGAAATAAATCGGGTTCGGCGCGAACGATGCGCCGCCGGAATGTTCCACGCCCTGATCCACCGGCAGCAGCGACAGGTAGCCGGTGTTCGCCAGCCGCCCGTGCCCGTACAGCGCCTGCATGCTGCGCAGCACGCCGACCTTACGGTCTTTCATCGCCACCACGCGATCCACATAATCCGCACCCGGCAAATGCAGCGATTCCTTCGGGATGCCGGCACAACGATGCTTCAGCAAATGCTCGGCTTCATCACCCAATAATTGCACGATGTTCGTCATGATCTCGCTCCCTGTGATGGTTGGAATGGAACGGTTATGTTACTCCCGTTGGCGCATAAAATGTTGCGGTGAAGTAGGGTGCATTCCATGCACCATTGCCATCGGTGCATGGAATGCACCCTACGATATTTCACTTATAATTGGGCTGTAGGAGCGGGCCATGCCTGCGACAAGCTGTTCGCGGGCATGGCCCGCTCCTACAAGTTGCAACCGTTCTTAGAATATTTTTACATAGTCCAAAATACATCCCAATATACCCCATGACTACCCCAACCAAACCGCTCATCATCGGCACCCCGCTCACCCCTTCCGCGATCCGCGTCATGCTGCTCGGCAGCGGCGAGCTCGGCAAGGAAGTCATCATCGCGCTGCAACGCCTCGGCGTGGAAACCATCGCCGTGGACCGTTACGCCGATTCGCCCGGCCAGCAGGTGGCGCACCATGCGCGCGTAATCAACATGATGGACGGGGCGCAACTGCGCGCGCTGATCGAGCAGGAGAAGCCGCACCTCGTCGTGCCGGAGATCGAAGCGATCGCCACCGGCATGCTGGAAGAGATCGAGCGCGAAGGGCTCGCGCGCGTCATCCCGACCGCGCGCGCCGCCAAGCTCACGATGAACCGCGAAGGCATCCGCCGCCTCGTCGCCGAAACACTGAAGCTGCCGGTCTCGCCGTACCGCTTCGCCAACAGTCTGGAAGAGCTACGCGCCGCGATCACGGAGATCGGCTACCCGTGCTTCGTCAAACCGCTGATGTCATCCTCCGGTAAGGGCCAAACGAAGGTGGATAGTGCCGAGGATGTGGCGGCCGCGTGGGAATATGCCGCAACCGGCTCGCGCGTCACGCAGGGGCGCGTCATCGTCGAAGGCATGATCGACTTCGATTACGAAATCACTCAACTCACCGTGCGCGCATTGGGTGCGGACGGCCAGACCGAGACGCATTTCTGCGAACCCATCGGCCACTTGCAGGTGCTTGGCGATTACGTCGAAAGCTGGCAGCCGCAGGCCATGTCGCCGCTCGCCCTGCAACGCTCGCGCGACATCGCAAAAAAAGTCACCGACGAGCTCGGCGGCCTCGGCATCTTCGGCGTGGAATTATTTGTGAAAGGCGACGATGTCTGGTTCAGCGAAGTCAGCCCGCGCCCGCACGACACCGGCATGGTCACGATGTGCAGCCAGCGCATGAGCGAATTCGAACTCCATGCCCGCGCGATCCTCGGCCTGCCGGTGGATGTAAGTCTGCGCGCGCCAGGTGCTTCTTCCGTGATCTACGGCCAACTGGAAGAAGAAAGCATCGCCTTCGCCGGTGTGGATGAAGCCCTGCGTGTGCCGCAAAGCGACGTGCGCCTGTTCGGCAAACCGGAATCCTTCACCCGCCGCCGCATGGGTGTGGCGCTGGCGAACGGCAAGGATGTTGATGAGGCGCGGGAGAGGGCGAAGCTGGCAGCGGGGAAGGTGAGGCCGGTTAAACCGTAAGGTTGGTATCCGCGTGGGCACAAAATCGTACCCACCCTACTTGGTTATCATTGAATCACGCGCTGTATGAACTCTCGTGCCTCACTCAATTCTGGATCTGATTTCAGGTCTTTGGCCATCACCTCGTTTACCCATTTAGGTCCGTGATTGCCTATGCTCTTTGTAAAACTTTCAAGCTGTCCAACCTCGACAATGTGCAAGCCTTTTTCACGTAGCTTCCCCTGCATTTTGTCATAGGCTTTTGTTGGGTCGCCACTTGGTACAAATGATTTACCAACTTCCTTGGCGTGTGCCCATGGCGATGCTTTAGTTAAAAGCTTTTGAATTTCTGAAATTTTAGTTTTAGGAATAATTCTTTCAGTAGTTGAAATGAATATCGAATCCATTTCGGCTTTCAACTCTTTGGTTTCCAATTCTGGACGTTTTTGATCAATTGAAGTTTTGACAATTTTCCAATCACTCTCAATGTCTGCCCAAGCACCACCAATCTCTTCGTAAATTGACTTGAGAGGATTTACATCATTAAGAACATCAAAGTCAGTCACTACTCTGACGGGAACATTCAATTTGACCAAAGATTTAACTACAGTAGGTATGCGATGCTTACCACCGCAATGTATGAAAAGTAAGTCCGGGCTAATTGAAGCGGTGCCTTCATAGATAGCCGATAGAACCGCTGAATAAAAACGGCAGTCAGAGTCACTTTCACAAATGATTACTTTTGAATGGAACAGTCCATTAAGAACGTTGGAATGTCTTAATAGTGAATCGCTCCAGATGCTTTCAATGTCAGAGTTATGAAGTACGCTCACTCTGTTAATTGTTCCATCCCTTTGAATGCGTACGATCTTCAGGTTCGAATTGTCAGCATCTAAAAGGCCTTTTAGAAAGTCCTCACTGTGTGTTGCTAAAAATAGTTGTTTTTCTGACGGTAAATCTTTAGCCAACATTTTGCCTAGCAGCCTTGCCTGCGGTGGATGTAAAAAAGCCTCTGGCTCGTCAATAAATATAATCGAATGGTTTGAAATGAATGCATTGAGCAGGACACCAACGAAACTTCTCATTCCATCGCCTTGAAGATGAAGAAAGTCTAGCTTTTCAAGGTCGGCAAGATAACCTTCAGAAACTCTATCTTCCCCATTCTTTGGAATTGGTTTCTTGCCTACATAAAGAGGAACTTCGTTACCGGCGTTTCTATGAACAATAAGATCAGTTCCAAAAGCCTGCCTGAAATAGCCACTGAATTTTTTTTCTAGCTCATCATTTTTTTGAAGAAAATGTATCGGGTGAGAAGGTGGCTCCGTAGTTAATTTAATACTATTGGGAGGGTTGGCCGCCTTTAACCTGTCTTCGGTGCTAAGCGCATTTACAAAAACCGGAAATAATTGACCTAGTCCATTTTTATAGTTTTTCCATTCATTTTTTATGGCTGGAAGGTATACGTTATAGCCAAACCCCTGATAATGAGGCTCAGGGTTCCCTAAGAATGCTTTCTTTGAAAGTGAATCCAATGATGAAAGCAAGCTTTCCTCGGTGCCAAATTGGTCGATCGTAATATCTTTTAAAACCACCCCCTTATTGGATTTCTGACGGAGAAGTGTTGCTGATTCTTTTAATGAGGCACTCTTACCAGCGTTATTAGAGCCTACGAACACGGTAATATCATTTTTAGAAAAAGGCACTTTCGTCGAATCACTAAATTCAATCTCGCTAATCCATATTCTTGTAGACATAACTCTTTATGCCCTTTCTGCTAAGGTAAATTCAGCATTAAATTAATGCCGCATACTCAATTAAAAGGGGTCGTGTTCGGATTAAATTCACGACTCGCAGCCAGCGTAGTATCTACGCCGACTTGCGCGCTGTTCGCTTTGCGCTGCCTGTTATGCGGGCAGTCTGTTCAGTGAGCGTAAGCAACCCGAGCAAGGCAGCATTTACGGCTTCCGAAGTCGGGAAAACCTTGGC
>DATDTQ010000088.1:0-8488 GCA_035290765.1 Candidatus Peribacteraceae bacterium | reverse complement strand
AAAATTCTAAGCACTAAATCCTAAAAACAAGTTTAGGATTTAGTGCTTGATGCTTTATCATGGATGCCAGTGATAAATCTCATACCAGTCATCTTCGTTTTCATCTTAGGTACAGTATTCGGCAGTTTTGGGAATGTCCTTATCCTTCGTCTTCCGGCGGGAGAAAGTATTTCGGGCAGATCACGCGATAAGCACACTGGAAAAACCCTGCGAGCCTGGGAGCTCATTCCCATCGTCAGTTTTTTGTTTTTACGTGGGCGCTCCCGTTATTCAGGGAAGCGCCTCTCACTTCAATATCCATTGATTGAGGCGGCAAGTGGCATTCTCTTTGTTGTCGCCTGGCTCCGGTTTCCGACCAATCTTGGGATAGCGGCACTTTTTGCGTTAGCACTGTGGCTCCTTCTCCTCATTGCCGTTGTTGATGCATACACGCAAAGCATTCCGGATGCTTTCAATATTCCTCTTTTACTATGCACTCTTTTACTCGCGTTCTTCCGCGATGAATTTTCCTTACTATCATTAGTCATCGGCGTTCTTTTTCTCGGTCTGCAATGGTTGGCAAGCGGTGGACGCTGGGTTGGATCGGGCGATATTTTTTTAATCGCCAGCATTGGCTTACTCATCGGCGACTGGAAGAATATGTTGCTCTGTCTGATGCTTGCTTACGTTATTGGTTCGGTGGTCGCCATCAGTCTGATAGCTGCCAAAAAGAAGTCGCGGCGTGATCCCATCGCCTTTGCGCCGTTTTTAGTTACGGCCACCTACGTCACGCTTCTGTGGGGCGATGTGATCCTCCGGAGAATGTATGGCATATAAAAGAGGGCCTTTGAGCCATCAGGCGGCACAAAGGCCGTTCATCCATCGCCAACCAATAGGTGGCGTCACTCCAAAGGAAAACGCAAATGCGATGGACTTGCTATAATATTATCTATTTCTGTCAAGGAGTCAAGGGGTTTATGGCATACTTACGCTCGATGAAGCCAGTGGCCAGCAATCGGCGCGCCCGTTACGACTACGACATTTTGGAGACAATCGAGGCGGGTATCCTTTTGACCGGGCAAGAGGTGAAATCTTGCCGCCAAGGTCATGCCAATTTGGCCGGCTCGTATGTCTCACTTGTAAGTGGCCGGCCGGTTTTGAAGAATGTCTCAATCTCACCATATGCATACGCTTCGAATTTAGCCGATTACAATCCTGGAAGAGATCGTCCTCTTCTCTTAAAGAAATCAGACATCGCTCGTCTTGAATCCCAAACAGCCGAAAAAGGTGTTAGCCTCATTCCCTTGGAAATTCGGGCGGGTAAAACAATCAAAGTATTATTAGGATTGGGACGTGGTCGGAAGCGTTTTGATAAACGGCAAAAGATTCGGGAACGGGAGGTGAGGCAGAAGTTGAAGAAGGGAGAAGAATACTAGAGTACTAGGATACTTGGGCTTCGATTTGCTTGGGATCATTACTTCTCCTTCTACTATTCAAGTAGTCTAGTAATCAATGTCGCTTCTCCCGCCCCAAATCATCAAGGCCATCGAAGAATTCAGCAAGTTACCCGGTATCGGACCCAAATCAGCTGAACGGCTGACATTCCATCTCCTGCGAAATTCTCAAGCGTCGCCGGAGGCTTTGGGACAAACACTCCTCGATTTGCGGGTAAAACTTCGGTACTGCAAAGAATGTCACATGGTTACACTCCAGGAAACGTGTTCGATCTGTGCCGATGTGAATCGTGACAAAGAAATCATCCTCGTTGTAGAAAGCCCGCTCGATGTCGTCGCATTTGAGCGAACATCGTACAAAGGTACGTATCACGTGCTCCACGGAGTCATCTCCCCTATCGATGGCATGGGGCCCGAACAATTAAGACTCCGCGAACTGGTGGAACGCTGTCGCAAAGGTGGCATCCAGGAAGTGATCGTCGCAACCAATCCTGACGTGGAAGGTGAAGCAACAGCGAGTTACATCCGGCAGCAACTGCAAGGAATTATTTCGAACATCACGCGCTTAGCGCACGGTCTGCCGATGGGCGCGGACATTGAATTTGCGGATCAAGTGACGCTGAAAGAGGCACTGGCAGGGAGACGGTCGTTGTGATTATCCTTTAGCATTGTTCCATTGCTACATTGTCACATTGTTCGCAAAGCGTCTTACATCTTTAGGATCGCTTGCGAGCAATGAAGCAATGAAACAATATAGCAATGAAGGATTTAATGTCGAAAAGCCCTCATTCCCGTAAACGCCATCCGACTTCGTCCCGCGGACGCGGGACTACGCCGGACGAGAAGTGTTAGTGACGAGGCTTAATGTCGAAATGCTCTTATTCCAGTAAATACCATTGGGATTTTTAGTTCATTCGCCTTCGCAATCACCTCTTCGTCGCGGATCGAACCGCCCGGCTGAATGACCGCGGCGATGCCATGCTTCGCTGCTTCATCGAGTGAATCCGCGAATGGAAAGAACGCATCGCTGGCGAGGATGGAGCCGCGCGCGCGCTCGCCGGCGCGGCGCGCGGCAATGTGTGTGGCATCAACGCGGCTGGTCTGGCCGGCGCCGATGCCAACGGTCACGCCATCCTTTGCGAGGACGATTGCATTGCTCTTGGCATGCTTCACGACGTGCCAAGCAAACATGAAGTCACGCAGTTGGTCATTTGTCGGCTTCACCTCGGTCACACAATTTAATTTCTTCGGATCAATTTTACCTTCGTCGTGATTTTGTACCAGCATGCCGCCTAACGCAGAACGATAGAGCGGTTGCTTTAGGATTTCACCGTTTTGCATTTTTATTACACGAATTTTTGGCTTCTCCTTCAGTAATTTCAAAGCCCCCGCTTCGTAGTCAGGCGCAATGATCAGCTCCGCAAAAATTTTCTGATCGATAATTTTTTGGACGATTGCCGCAGGACAGGATCGGTTCAAGGCAATGATCACACCAAACGCAGAAACGCGATCGGCATCAAAACTACGCTGGAACGCTTCTGTAATATCTTTGTGCACCGCAACCCCGCTGGGGTTGGCGTGCTTGATGCAAGCAGCAGCTGCATCATCGAATTCTCGGACTAATTCCCAGGCGCCATCGGCGTCGAGAATGTTGAGGTAACTCATCTGTTTTTCTTCCTGCAACACTGTCCAACGTCGCGGCGCGTTATTCACATCATAATATTTCCCCCACTGGTGCGGGTTTTCTCCGTAGCGTAACTCCAGTCCATTTCGCAACAGCATGCCTGCGGTTCCCCCCTTGGACAACGTTGTTGTGATCGCAGAGTCATATCCAGCCGTGCGGGCGAACACTTTTGTTGCCAGTTCACTTCGTAACTTCGGACTTATTTCCCCCTTCTCCAGTTCATCCGCCACGCGGCCGTAGTCTGCCGGATCACAAATTGCAGTGACGTGCGCGTGGTTTTTGGCGGCCGCACGCAGGAGTGTTGGTCCGCCAATATCAATCTGCTCAATTACATCGGCAGCACTAGACGATGGATCAACAGCCATTTTCTCAAACGGATACAGGTTCACCACCACAATATCAATCGGCCGAATCTCCAATTGCTCAGCATCGCGACAATCATCGGCGTTATCGCGGCGGAATAAAATACCGCCGGCAATTTTCGGGTGGAGCGTTTTCAAGCGCCCACCAAACCCCTCTGGAAAACCCGTGAATGTTTCAACGGAAGTTACCGGGATCTTGGCTTCCACTAAAGCTTTTTGGGTGCCACCGGTCGCGAGCAATGCAAAGCCATTTTCGGTAAGACGGCGGGCAAACTCGAGGAGTCCCGTTTTGTCGGAGACAGATAGTAATGCCCAGCGGGTTTCATTCATGCGCCTCAAGAATAGCGAAAATAAGCGATAAGCTGTAAGCGATAAGTAGGCTAAAAGCTTACCGCTAATCGCTTAAAGCTGTGCCCCAAAGGTTATTGTTCAAACACCTGTTTTCTGCTAGAATATAAGGAAAACTTAACACCCAAATAGATGCCAATAGACCCGTCCCAAACCGACCCCCAAACCGTCCCCGCTGAGGCCGGAGAAAATTTGCTTGAGGATGTGACTTGGGTAACGCCACCGACACCGGTCGAGACTGACCCTGCGGCAACGCCGCAGATGCCGGAGGGTGTGACGTTCGTCACACCGCCGGTACCCATTGAGGCACAGATACCTGGCCAACCAGTCGCACAGAAGCGCGTTTTAATCATCGAAGATGAACGACCGTTGGCGCACGCGCTGGAACTCAAATTAAATCACGACGGCTATCAAACTACAGTCGCTTCAACTGGAACGGATGGTCTGCAACAGGCTCTTAGCGGCAATTACGATCTCATCTTGCTTGACCTCATTCTGCCTGAACTTGATGGCTTCGAGGTTCTCCGGCAATTGCGGGAACAGGGTGGGGCAATGCCTGTCATCATCCTGAGTAATCTCGGGCAAGAAGAAGATCGTCAACGTGTGGCTGCCTACAACGTTGCGCAGTACTGCGTGAAATCAAACATGCCGCTTTCGGCAATCGTGAGCACTGTGAAAAGTCTCATTGCCTAACCATGCCTCTTTCAGACGACATCCTCAAAGGCATACTCATCCAGCAAAGCTACCTCTCGCCAGAGGATGCCGAAGCAGCGCAGGTACAGGCGCGCGAACGGAATATTTCGTTTCAACAGGCGCTTATTGAAACAGAGCTGCTCACTGAGATACTCTTCGAAAATGCCATTGCCGAATACTATGGTCTGCCTTACTTCGATCCGGCGAAAATCTCGGTTAGCCCGGAGATGGTCTTCTCTTTGCCGGAGGCAATTGCACGAGCTTACAGCTGTGTCATCGTGGCGCGTCCGGATGTTTCTCACGTAACAATCGCTACCTCCGATCCCGGCAATCCGACATTACGTGAAGCAATTTTGCTGAACCTTGATCAGGATGAAGCGGTATTTCCGGAGGCTGCGGACTACACGCCAGCCGAAGAAGAGCAGAAGAAGAAAAAGAAAAACGAAGTGCGCGTTCGCTTCGGTGGCGAAATCAACTGGATGTACGCAGCGAAGGGTGTGATTGAAGGCTTAATGGTGTATTACCAAAAGCCGCTCCAAACTCGCTTCCAAACCATCATCGACCGGCAAAAGAAAGTGGCGCCGGAAATTTTGCAAGAAATTTTTAACGACGCCATTCAACTCAAAGCATCAGACATCCACTTTGAACCTCAAGAGACGATTGTCATCGTCCGCTTCCGTGTTGACGGTGTTCTGCACGAAGCAGGACGTATTCCCAAAGAATATTACGAGGGTGTTCTAAATCGCATCAAGATTGCCGGCAACATGCGCATCGATGAACACTTCGCGGCGCAAGACGGCGCTATTCGCTACAAAGCGCCTTCGGGCATGAAAGTCGACATGCGTGTTTCGGTGGTGCCGTTGGTTGACGGTGAAAAAGCGGTTCTTCGTTTGCTTTCAGAATATGTGCGCAAATTGACACTTGCTAACCTCGGTTTTGCTCCCAAAAATCTCCAACTCATCGAGGCGGCTGCGCAAAAGCCGTTCGGCATGATTCTTGCCTGCGGGCCCACCGGTTCTGGTAAATCAACCACGCTCTATGCGCTCCTCAAATTACTCAATCGAGTCGATGTCAACATTTCGACAATTGAAGATCCGGTGGAATATAAAATTCCGGGGATTAATCACATCCAAAAAAATGATGAAACCAATCTAAGCTTCGCGAACGGTCTGCGGGCGCTCATGCGTCAAGACCCGGACGTTCTGCTCGTCGGAGAAATTCGTGACGCGGAGACAGCTGACATTTCCGTGAACGCAGCTCTGACCGGTCACCTTCTCTTCTCTACCATCCACGCGAATACCGCGGCAACCGCTATCCCTCGTTTACTTGAAATGAAGGTCGAGCCATTCCTATTGGCTTCGACGCTCGAGATTATCATTGGCCAACGCCTCCTGAGACGAATTTGTAACAAATGCCGTTTCAGTTATTCAATTCCCGGTGAAGAGATTCACCGCCAATATCCGCAAGTAGCCCGCTTTTTTGACCCAAGCGCAATGCACCGACTGTTCCGAGGTAAGGGGTGTGAGGCTTGCGGCGGCACCGGTTACGCGGGCCGAATGGGTATCCACGAGCTCTTAGTTGTGACTTCAGAAATTGAAGATTTAATCATTCATCGAGCATCCAGTACTGATATTGAAAAGTTGGCTCGCTCGCAAGGCATGAAATTAATGTTCGAAGATGCTCTTGAGAAAGTGCAGCAAGGCTTTACTTCACTTGAAGAAATGCTGCGTGTGGCTGCGCCGCCAGATGATGAAGAGAAAGTCGACAATACGAAGTCAGCGATAGTAAGACCATCCTCTCCCAAACGACATGAGAGCTGATGACCGTATTCGAAAGGCGCGCGGACCCGCGCCCGGCATAGTCCGGGCGTCGGCAGTAGCGATTCCGGCATCGCTCCAAAAAAATGCGCAGGTTCTTCAACCGATTGCGAACCGCATTTCGGTCAAAGACATGGTTTCAGCAGCTGCGATGCTCGGGATTTTTGAGGGTGCGCTCGATTTCAAAAAGTTTCAGCCGTACGCGGCCATTGCAGACGTTCCTGCCGAAGGATCAGTGCCTTCAGAAAAAGATGTCCGTGTGAGTTTAGGGTTCCTTTCTCGATTCGGTGGATTTATCCGATCTCGACTCGGTGGATTTATCCGACATCAGAAAGCAATTCTGGACCGCCTTAATTCCATCTTACTAGCAAAGCCTAAAACAAAATTAGTGAAGAGCGATGAGCGGCAAGCGATAAGCGATAAGCAGGAACTTACAGCTAATAGCTTACCGCTTACAGCTTCAGACACTGACTTCAATGAGGAAGCACTACGCCAAGCAGTTGATCAGGAAGGATTTTTAGAATCACAAGTTGTAGGTGCTCCGAATCTCCCGCAGATCGAACAGCTCACCCCAGAAAACCTTGGCATTGATTTAGCGGCAGCACCTGGGGCGCCCCCGCCGCCAGAGCAGCCGACTCCTGGTGTTATTGAAGGTGAGGCAACATCTCCTCCAAATGAGTTTTTGGAAACACCCGTAGCTCTGGAAGCTCCTGCCACACAGGAAAAACTGAATGCAGCGGAAATCCGCACTCTCAAAAAACAGCTGAAGGAACAGCAAAAACAGCAAAAACAACTGAGCTCCCGTAAAATACAGTTAGAAAAGAAGGAGGAAGAAGAATGGCGGGAGGAAGCGGAGAGACGAGAAAAAGCAAAAGCTGAAAAAAAGGAAAGAGCTCAGCAAGGAGTCGATGAAGCGGCAGAGCTACGTAGCCGCATGCTTGCAAAAGTCGGCCCGCAAAAACAAAGCAAAATTCAGCAGATACTGACATCGCTCAATTACATGGGCATGGGAAAAGAGCGTGTCTCATTCTTGGACAACTTGGGAACAATGATGGAGGCCGGCTTACCGCTGATGGATGCCGTGAAATCGTTGCAGCGTGAAACGCGCAACCGACAAATGCGTAAATTGCTGGGACGTATGGTCGTTGCCGTCGAAACAGGCAGTCCTCTTTGGCGAGCCATGGACGCGCAATACTTCTTCCATCCTCAAGAAATCGCCATGGTTCGAGTGGGTGAAGAAGCGGGAAATCTCGTCGATAACCTGCAATACTTGGCGGAACAGGAGCGCAAGGACCGCAACCTGCGCGGGAAAGTGAAAACGGCGATGATCTATCCCGCGATCATCTTAGTGATGTTGACGGTCATTGTGCTCGGGCTTGGCATGTTCGTTTTGCCGAATCTCGTGCAAGTGATTTTTTCCTTGGGTGTGCCACTGCCGTTTGTTACGCGCATGATCATTAAATTTACAAATCTGTTTACAGTCCATGGCGCGACCATTATTCCTGGCACGATAGTTGGGATGATTGTTTTTGTCTTACTGACAAAATTCACCAGCTTCAAGATCATCGTGCAGTGGGTGCTTTTTAAAGTTCCGGGGATTGGAGCACTTCTCCGCGAAGCGACTCTTTCACGCTTCGGTGTTATTATGGGCGGATTGCTTAGTGCAGGCGTGCCCGTAACCGATGCTCTGCAGTCCATGGCAAATGTCACGACACTTGCGAGGTATCGGAAATTTTATTTTCAATTGCTGGAGCGTGTTCGGCTGGGCGATTCATTTGCGACGAGCTTCCGTGCGATTCGGCTTACAGATAAGTGTTTTCCGCCATCACTGCAACAGTTGGTTGTAACAGGTGAACAATCAGGATCGCTCACCAAAATCATGTTGAAGTCCGCGGATATCCACGACCGGCGGGCAACCGAGATTGCCGAGAAGCTGCCGGTGATTCTCGAGCCGATGCTGCTTCTTATCATCGGCGCTATGGTTGGCACCATCGCCCTTGGCATTCTTATGCCAATTTACAGTGTGGTTGGTAACGTTGGCGGCGGCTGATTGAGTAATTGAATACTAGAATATTTGCTGAGACGGAAGACCCTTCAAGTACTCTATTATTCTAGTATTCAAATTTGTAAAGTTCATGAGAATGGTTTATT
>DATDTQ010000087.1:0-7518 GCA_035290765.1 Candidatus Peribacteraceae bacterium | reverse complement strand
ACAAGTAGCCTATTGCTACGCAAAAACAAAATGCAGCGCATAGTTTCAGATCTGGCATAATCTTCTTGTTAAGCCAGCTGAAAAAACGAAAAGTGAGTTCCCTTTCCACATAGAACCTGCCCCGTTAACGAAGTTTTATTTGATAAATTTCATTCGTCCCTGCTTTTCCGATAACAAGGTTATAATTGATGGCATTTTCCGGTACTTCATAAACTATGAAACCAGTTTCGGGAATGCTCGGTGCTAAATTTCTAACATCTAAATAATTTTCGATATTTCCAATGGTGTCTGCGTAAGCATCAAATTCTCTTTCTTGATCATCAATCAGAATAAAACCCTCCGGGAAAAAGGAATATGAAGAATTTGTAGTGTTAGCAACTGTCATATCAATGATAACAAACTTAGCGCCCTGTCCAGCCACAGTAGGTGTTCCAAAACCACCACTCAAGCTTGTCTCTTCTTTGACGCTATTAACGGTAAAACTTATTGTCGCAAGTGCTACCTCCTGTCCGACCTCTTTATTAATAAAAACACTTTCCTCTTTATTTAGTGGTTCAGAGTCAAAATCATTAGAAAAAATATTAGATACTTCGCTTAAAGTCTGTCGGAGCTGATAGGCTTTAAATTCCATTCCTACAAAAAATCCAAGGATAAAACTCACAATAATAGAAACAGAAACGATAATGGTTTTTTGATGCATGT
Source organism: Candidatus Peribacteraceae bacterium (assembly GCA_035290765.1). Lineage (GTDB taxonomy): Bacteria > Patescibacteriota > Gracilibacteria > Peribacterales > Peribacteraceae > DATDTQ01. The sequence continues at coordinate 6,816 of DATDTQ010000087.1, read as the reverse complement.
GGTTACTTTATATAATTCAACGTGGAAAGCCAACAGAGACAAACGGTCAAAATTCCATAAATGGAGCAACTGCGGGCATCGAACATACTATTTTAGCCACAAACCGCTGCCAGCGCCACTCGTACGTCTCCCGAGTAACCGGGAAGTAAATTCTGGAGGTCGATATCCCGCTCCTGCAAAAAGGCCACCATCTGTTCATACGTGGTCGCTTGGAAAACTTCCATGGGAGTGAGGTGCGGATCCCACTGGAAGCCAGCAATGCGAGTCGGCTCTCCCCACGGCTGCCGTTCTTCAATCTCCCTGACAATATTTCTGTAAAGTTCACGCTTCATCAATTCAATACCCCCAAAAGCTTCAGATACCGCCGCTGGTTTAGATTCGATTCCCATGAGGACCTAATCTCGCGAATTCAAACCACCTTGGCAATAAAAAGGCTTCCGAAGACTGGCTTTGCCAGTCTGCCCGCCCGAACGTACCGTCCGGTACGGGCGGGGAGCGACTCCATTTAGGGAAGGAAAGCTCATGAGAGAAAAACCGTAGGTTTGTCTCTCATGACTCTGGAGCCATCTGCGGGAATCGAACCCGCGACCTACGCGTTACGAGTGCGTCGCTCTACCAACTGAGCTAAGATGGCGTGCGGCGATTATCAATTATGAATTTTTAATTATCAATCGATTGCAGCCCTTTTCGCCGCTTATAAAGTCGCTTTTATCTCTTGTTCCCCCTCCGCATCCGGCGCGGATACGGTGATACGGTCATCTTCGTCGCGAATGATAAAATAACGCGTTCCAGCGCCATCCGCCGCCGACGGATCATGCGGCATTTCAGGCAGAAAGTCTGGCAGCGTGGCCGAGAAATCCAGTAGGTCTTCGCACTGTGCGTCAAAGCGGCAAATCTCTACCTCTGTTCCACTGGGAATATTTGAAGGATAACCTCCGTGTTCCACTTCATATTGGCGCAAGGCTTCAGCGATGACCTGTACATCACGCTTCCGCACTTCATTGCGGGCTTTGGCTTGTGTATTGAGGCCAGCTTTGATGCGCCCGCCGATATTGAGAACGTTTTTCACGCCTTCCAGAAATCCAGCCGCTTGCGCGCCTGATGCTGCAACCGCTTGCGCTTCTGACGCTGGCATAGCTGGTAGCGATTCATCAGTCATAATCTGACAACGCATTTTGACGTGTCCAATCACCTCCACGCCGCTTTTGATCGTATAGGTATCAGAAATTTCATCAAAGGTGTTGCCATCACTTCTTTCCGTGCAGTCGGTGGTGCCATTGCCTGTCGTTTCCACTTCCCAAGGATCCGGGCAAACAATGGTGCGCTGTGCACGGACTACATGGTTCCCGTCCTTTTCTTCTTCCAGGATCGTCATTGGTGGTAGATCACAGGTCACACCGGCTGAAAACGTGACAGTAAAAGGACTACCTGGTGTTAGCAGACGCACCCGACCATCTGTCTGGGTAGCATCATCGAAGAAAATAACTTCCCAGGAATAACGATCTTGATTCACGATACCGCTCAGAAATGTATTTAGCTTATCGGCAGTCGTGACAATGGCCGGCGGAGCGCCGTGAAAGTTCTCGTTCGTGTCGCCTCGCCCAAAGAGAAGGTAGCTGCCTGTAAGCAGCAAAGAAATAACTAAAACGGCTGTCAGGCCACCATGAACCACTGCACTCACGCCACGCCCTTTAGCGGCAACATGCGGTTGTTTGGGTCGCGAGAAGAAATGCTTTTTTTGTGGTTTTGGCTTCTCCGGCAAGACTGAGAAGAGTTCCAATGAGGTGCTGGGATTGTTATCAGCCAAAATTGTGTAGGCTGGCTCTTCTGATTCGCGTTGCCCAGTCGGCAGCGCGGCAACGGGGACTGGAGCCGCCACAGGTTCAACGCTGTAGATTTGGACCGGTTGATCGGGCACCTCCATCACCCGTAAACCACTCGCTACTTGTGAGGGTTCAGGTCTTGGGACAACCGCAGGTGGCAATGGTGTCGGCAGAGTTACGGCATTCGCAGACGCCTCTGGGAGAGGCAATGGAGCTGGAACCGAAACAATGACAGGTGGCGCTTCAACGTATGTTGGCTCCTCCGCAATTGGTAGAGATACAGGCATCTCAACGATAGGTGGAGCCTCAACATATGTAGGCACCTCCTGAGCCAACGGAAAAGCAGGCATCTGGTCGACAAGGGGCGGAGCCTCAACATAGGTAGGCACTTCCAACACTGGCAGCGGAACTATTTCCGCGTCCTCAGGTACTGAAACTGGTTGCTCGTCTGTATCAGGCACGTAGTGCTCGTCGTCTTCATAGCCTGCTAGCACAGGCAGGAGCGACTCCGAAGGCTCGACCGGTGGGATGTCTTTGTATTCAGGCATACGCTTTTCATGTAATTATACAATATATTTATCCTTATATCAATAAGCGCTTTAGCCCTGTCTGAAGGTCAGACTTGAGCGCCAGCCCGCTCAGTGCTATACTGTTTTGATTTCACACAAATACCCAATGACACTTGACGCCTGCATCGCCCACGCGATCCACAGTGACCTCGATATCCTCGAGGCGCTGCCGGAGGTCCACGACTTGTCGTTGGAGGAGCTCGAGTCCTACATCGAGCAGTATGTGACCACGATTCACCACGCGATTCACCAAGCAATTACAACCAACGGTGAACCGTACTTACGATCCAAGGATGCCGCCGGTCTCTGCGCCGTACTTCTGGAAAACGGAATTGATCTACCGCCTCAAATGCTCCTGCATATGTGCCAGACTATTATGCAGTTGAGTGAACTCGATGCTCAATTTATCCTTGATACAGAGGATGGGAAGAGCCTCTACTACATGAAGGTTTCGGTAATGGAAGCGGAGGTAAAGGCAAGCTAAGGCCAGCTGTTCGGAAGTGATATCTTTGTTTATGAGGGTCAAGGTGTCTTCGTTGACCGCAAATGACCGTGGCATAGAGTCCGCGTATGAGATTAGTATTTGATAAGGATCCAGGCACATGCAAGCCCTTGGATTTTAATGATGCGGACCAACGATTAGAATTACTCGCAAATATTGGAGTCATTCAGCAATCAACGACTGTGCAAGTAACGAATATCGGGCCATCCGGAGCAATCCCCGTCAAAGTAAACATCATTCGGTGATGATTACCGTTTGCTGAACTGCGGCACGCGGCTCGCCGTGCACCCAATGCCACTAAGAAATTACCGTTTCGAGAATTGTGGTGCGCGGCGCGCACGCTTCAGACCCGGCTTCTTACGCTCTTTAATACGAGCGTCACGCCGGAGGAAGCCCTCACGTTTGAGCGTGGGGCGGAGTTCTGGATCGTGGATGAGCAAAGCGCGGCTAATACCAAGGCGGATGGCATCGGACTGGGCTGCTTTTCCGCCACCAAGCACTTGGACGGCGATGTCAAACTGCTTGGCGAGGTTGGTAATACGAAGAGGAGACACGGCATTTTCGATTTGCAGTGGCGAAAAGTAAGTCTTTGCCTCTTTCTCATTCACCGTAATTTTGCCGCCTCCTTCTTGATACAAGCGGACGCGGGCAATCGCATTCTTTCTCTTACCATTGCTGTAGTAATACTGCGCCATTTATGCTGAGGGGAATCGAAGCATGCTTATTCAAGGGGGAGAAGTTGCGGCTGCTGCGCCGTATGCGTGTGCTCGGCACCACCGAAGACGTGGAGTCGTTTAAGGAGTTCATTGCGTAAGCGATTTTTGGGGAGCATGCCTTTGACTGCGAGCTCAACCACGCGCTCCGGGTGCGTAGCCAGAAGATCTTTAATACTGATGGCCTTGGTGTGACCCAAGTAGCCGCTGTGTTTGATGTACTCCTTTTGCTGAAGCCTGCGCCAACCAAAGTTTAATTTGCTGGCATTGATAACCACGACTTGATCGCCGCCAATCTGATGGGGCGCGAAGGTAGGTTTATGCTTGCCACGCAGCAGGTGCGCCGCCTTGGTGGCCAAATGGCCGAGGGATTGCCCATCGGCATCGATGATAAACCATTGTGGAGCCGATACTGGAATGGTAGAGGTTTTCATTTGGTTTTCCTGGCGGAAGTCTTCTTGGGCTTACGGGATTTAGAAGATTCAGAAGAAGCAGAAGAAACAGAGGATTTCTGCCTCGAATCCTCTGTATCCTTTGAATCCTTTGTTTCTTCTGAATCTTTTCGGCTGCGAGATTCAATGTCTGTATCAACAAGTACAAGGTCAACGACCATGGCCCCGTCACCTTGGCGCGTACCCGCGGGGACAATGCGCGTGAGGCCGGATTGGCGATTCACATAGCGCGCCTTGAGCACCTCCATAATTTTGCGGCAGGCGTTTTTGTCGGTCACCACGCTATTGATGGTACGAATGGCGACGTGTGTCGGTTGCTTGCGCGCAGCGCGGAGCAATCGATCAACAAGAGGCTGAACAGCCCGGGCGCGGTTACGCGTCGTGCGAACCTTTTCGTACAACAGAAGTGACGTCACAAGGTTACGCTTGATCATCCGGGCGTGACCCGGTTGTTGCGTGAGCCGTTGGCGAGCGTCGCGGTGTCGCATGGGGTGGAGAATCTAGGGTCTAGAGAGGCAGAAGAGAAGCAAAAGAGGCAGAATCAGCCCATCATCATGTCACTTTCGTCAGATAAGCGCAGGCCTCGTTCGGCGAGCGTCTGCTTCACTTCTTCGAGCGCCTTGGCGCCGAAGCCACGGAAGTTGCTGAGAGCTGACTCTGTGCATTTGGTGAGCTGTTCGATGCTACCCACGCCCGCATTGATGAGGGCATTGAGCGTGCGTGGCGAGAAGTTAAGGATCTCAATCGGGGTGTAGCTTTCTTTGATGGGGCCAGCTTCCGCAGTTGCGCCGGGGAATTGAGCACCGGCACGGGAAAAGTCCGCCACGAAGTCTCCTTCCACAATCTTTTCAGCGTCGCCGAAGTATTCGAAGTAACTCTTCAGGAGTTGAGCGGCAAATTGCAGCGCTTCTTGGGCGGTGAGCGAACCATTCGTCTGAACATCTAAGATCAGTTTTTCCAGGTTCGTTTGCTGACCAACACGAGCTGCTTCGACGTCGAAGCGCACCTTCTCCACCGGCGAATAGACGGCATCAATGTGAATGAGGCCTGGCTCATTCTGCTTGCGATTACGCTCGGAGGCCGGCACGTAGCCGACGCCCTTTTCCACGGTAATCTCCATGTCCAATTCCCCCCCCCTCTCCAGGGTAACAATTTCCAAGGTCGGATCGAGAACTTCGATATCGGAGGAAACTTTGAGGTCTTGCGCTGTCAGCACCTTGCCGCCTTTGCCCGAGAGCGAGATCACTTCCGCATCTTTGCTAAACTTGCGGAGTTTGAGCTGCTTGAGGTTGAGGCAGATATCAATGACGCTCTCCCGAACGCCCTTGAGCGTGGTGTATTCGTGCTGCACACCTTTAATGCGCACGGAGGTAGCCGCTGCGCCTGGTAAGCTCGACAGAAGAACCCGTCGCAACGCGTTACCAAGGGTCATGCCCCAACCTGGCGGCACCGGACCGATCGTAAAAATGACATGCGAGTCATCACCCTCTTTAACCGGCTTGGCGGCGAGGACGGGCAGACCGAGTTCTTCTTGGAGGATGTGCATGGGACGGGCGGGGGAAAAACGCGAAAGGAAAGGGTGACTAGCTGCGCGAGTAAAATTCAACGACTTGCTGAATATCCACGAGCTGTTCGATTGTCGTGGGATCCGGCAGAGAGACGACTTCAGCTTGCAGTGAACCGCTGTTCACTTTGAGCCAGGCCGGCGGCATGTATTTTTCATGCGACGCGGCGATGTCGGTAAACATGGGCGATTGCTTGGAGCGCGGACGCGCTTCAATCTTCTGCCCGGCCGTGACCAGGTAGGAGGGCGTGGTTACACGGATACCGTCGACCATGAAGAGGCCGTGTGCGGCCTGTTGGCGGGCTTGCATACGTGTAAGCGCGAAGCCGCTGCGGTAAAGGACGTTATCGAGGCGCCGCTCGAGAAGCTGGCGCAGCGTGTCTCCGGTCTGCCCTTTCACACGCGCAGCTTGCTCGTAGAGATTGCGGAATTGTTTCTCGGAGAGACCGTAGATGTCGCGGAGTTTCTGCTTCTCCAAAAGCTGCCGGCCGAATTCCGACGGACGTGACTCGCGGTCACGCGGACTCTTGCCCGCTTTGTGCGGCTTGCGCTGCAGGATTTTGTCGTACTTATCGGCACCATAGATGTTGGTGCCGTGACGGCGAACGCGCTTTGCTTTAGGACCCGTATACTTCATGGAGAGAGAAAGGCTGAGGAAGAAAAATTACACGCGGCGGCGGCGGCGGCGGCGCACGCCTCCGTGCGGAATGGGAGTAACGTCGACAATCGATTCAAGGTTGATACCGGACCCCATGATGCCGCGGATGGCTTGTTCGCGGCCGGGCCCAAGGCCCTTTACGCGAACGTGCACGGCTTCAACGCCATATAAGGAAACACGTTCGCTCGCTTGTTCCGCAGTAACTTTGGCGGCGTACGGTGTGGATTTGCGCGTGCCTTTGAAGCCGGCCATGCCGCAACTGCAGCCGGCCAACTTATTACCGCTGAGATCAGTGAAGGTGACGATGGTGTTGTTTTCACCAGCGTTGATGCAAGCATAAGCAACCGGCACCTTGTTTTTGATCTTCTTGCGGCGCGGCACCTTGGCTTCAGCAACCTTGGTCTCCGCGGAGCCTTCAGTTACGGGCGCGGTGGTGGGCTTTTTCTCGTCAGCCATGAGCAAGCTTAAGTCTTGGTGAGGGTTGTACGACCGGATGTACCTGTCTTCTTCTTACCGCGCTTGGTGCGGGCGTTGC
>DATDTQ010000086.1:0-5459 GCA_035290765.1 Candidatus Peribacteraceae bacterium | reverse complement strand
CTTCCCGAAAATATCGCCAAACACCAACACCGTTATTTTTTCGTTTCCTGGTTTCGTCATCCTTTGAGTTTCATGGGCTGCGAAAAATTATGCTGCGAAATACGAAAAAATACGAAACTACGAAACGCTTTTCGTATATTCGTAAAACATTCATATTTCGTATCTATCTTGCATATTCAATAGTTCTGGTTTCACGAATAACATTGACTTTAATTTCACCCGGATATTTCAGTTCACTTTCCACACGCGTGGCGATTTGCTTTGCAAGTTCGCGCGCTTCAAAGTCGTTCACTTTTTCCGGCGTGACAAAAATGCGGATTTCGCGGCCGGCCTGAATCGCATAACTTTTTTCAACGCCTTCAAATGAATTGGCGATAGCTTCCAAATCCTGCAGACGTTTCAGATAGTTTTCCACGCTGTCGCGCCGCGCTCCCGGGCGGCCCGCCGAAATAACGTCGGCCACCTGCACTAAGACTGACTCCAGCGTTTCGTAGGGGTACTCTTCATGGTGCGACTGCATGGCTTGCACAATCCGATTATCAACGCCGAATTTTTGCAGAATTCGGCGGCCGATTTCCACATGCGTTCCCTGGACCTCGTGGTCAACGGCTTTGCCGATGTCGTGAAGTAGCGCCCCTTTTTTGGCGACCATGACGTCGCCCGCCAACTCTTCGGCCAGCATGCCCGCTACATGCGCCATTTCTATTGAATGCACCAGGACGTTTTGGCCGTAGGAGGTGCGGAATTTGAGGCGCCCCAATAGAGACACCAGCCGCGGATCCATATCAAAAATGCCCACCTCAAATGCTGCCGCCTCACCCGCCGCCTTGATTTGCTTTTCAATTTCCGAGCGCGATTTTTCTACAGACTCTTCAATCCGCGCGGGCTGAATTCGCCCATCAGCAATCAGGGTTTCTAGAGCATTTTTGGCAATGTGTCTCCGCACCGGGTCAAAGGCCGAGATCACGATTGCCCCAGGCGTGTCGTCCACAATGATTTCAACACCCGCCGCGCGTTCCAGGGCCCGGATGTTGCGGCCCTCGCGGCCGATGATTTTACCTTTGATTTCGTCGTTAGGGATTTGGACGGTTGTGGTTGTGACTTCCGAAACCGTGGGGGTTGAGACGCGCTGGATGATGGTCGCCAGCATTTGCTTGGCGCGCCGCTCCAGCTCTTCAAGGCCCGTTGTTTCCAATTTACGGATTCTTTGCATCAGCGTGGCTTCGTTGTCCTTTTCAAGCCGGGTCTGGAGCTCGGTCATGGCGCTCTCTTTTGTAAGACCAGCCACGCGCTCCAGCTCTTTTTCAATTTTAGCGCGCGCTTCATCCAGTTCCACTTTCACCGCTCTAATTTTTTCGACGCGGGCTTCGACGTCTTTTTCGCGTTCTTCCACGTCCGTTGTCTTGCGGTCTAAAAGACCTTCGCGATTTTCCAATCGATCTTGCAGGCGTTTTTGCTCCTGTTCGCGGTTTTTTTCTTCTTTCTTGGCTTCTTCTAGGATTTTGACGGCTTCGGTTTTGGCCTCAACCAGAATTTCTTTGGATTCGACTTTGGCATCTTCAATTAATTTCTGCGTGCGGAGCTCCAGTGAATTGACGCGTTGTTTGGCGACAAGCTGGCGGATAAAATACCCGAGGCCGGCGCCGACCGCAATCAGAAGCACCGCTCCGACAGACAGCGTGAGCGATATTGATTCCATATATAAGTGACGAAACAACGAGTCCGGAACTGCCGATGGAGAGCGTTACAACGTGTACGAATGAGAATGCGGACGCAAAGTTAAAAGACCAAAGAAAAAAATGAGAATCTTTTAACTGTTGTAGGCATAGGATCTGTCACGGTTTGATAGTGTAATGCGTCATCAGCCAGCCGCGTCAGACGCGGTTCTCGCCGAGTTAGGTTCCAAATAATAAAAAGCGAACGTGGCGCCAATATACCACTTTGGCAAACAGGCGTCAAAGGTTTTTCAGAAATTGATCTTGACGGATAGATCAGAGCATGGTAACATGTTCATGCTCTTTATGTCCTGCCGGTAGGAATGAGTTTAGCCTAGAGCTAAGTTGATTCCTGCTGGCGATGAACGCTGGCATAGCACTGCAGATGAACTGCAGTGAATCCACCGGGGGTAAACTCCAAAAGGAGGTCGTGAAGCCGCCGACTCTGTCGGCGGAGGTTCACTTTTCTTTGAAATTCTGCTACAAATTCATACAAGCTGACAAATCTGCTCGCTTTTTGAAAGGGGGTGCCACGATGCAGTGTCCTGCGTGCGGCAAACCGAAACGACAACCGTCAAAATACTATTCATCACGAGGATGGGGGAAGTTCTGCGATTCGCACTGCTACCACCGCTTTAGATCCATGAAAGCGCGACTGATCCGCCGCTGCGCGAGCTGTCGGATGCTTTTCTCCATAAAACGGATCAATGTTCTACGGGGAAAAGGCCGATTCTGCTCTAGGCGTTGTCATCTGGATGCGATGCGCGATACGTGCAGTCGTGTCAGTCGCCCCTGTGGGATATGTGGCATGATGGTCACACGCCCCTTATCGCAGATGCGCGCGAAGCAGGTATTCTGCTCGACTAAGCACGCGCAAGCTGCACCTCGTCAGGCCCCACGGGCCGAGAAACTCCTCGCCTTGATGACGATTGAACGTGTCGTGAATGGAGTTCGGCTCAAGTGCAGTAACTGCGGGAGAGAGTTCATTCGCAAGCGATACCTCATATGGGGAGCGAAATACAACTTCTGTAGCAGGAGATGTTGGTATTCGTATCTTCCCAAGTGGCAGCGCCCAGAGTGGACGTTTTACACCCCGGAGCTACTGCGCTTGATGCACGAACATCGCGGGCCAACATGCGCTTTCCCCGGCTGTGTGATATCAAAAAGCAAGCCAGGAAAAGTGAATCGATGGAACACGTGCAGGCCCCATGCACTGCGAGTGTATCGAGCGCTCTACCAGAGGCGACATCGTCGCAAGCAAATTCTCCAAGCTGAAGGCATCCAACACATTTCGTAGCACAAGGAGGAATGACAATGGATTCTCCCTTGAAGAACGGATCGCACCCTGTGATCGCGCTGGAAGATGAAGACGGAAAGAAGCTACGCCTCCAGCTCCGCATGATGTCGTTCCGGCAGGAACTTTCCTCGCTGCCGCAGGATGCGGCCGAGCTGCACAAGATGCTGATCACCGCCCGGGGGAAGAAGAATGAAACCATCTATCAGATGGTTCTCATCTGGAATAAGCTCGCCTCAAAGCACAAGAACTACTGGACGGCGATGCACTTCGCCTCCGAACCCGAGTACCTCGCCTACTATGGTTTGCCGGACGGGAATACGCTCGCGCAGTGGACAGTCATGGTCAATCTCTTCAACCGAACTACGTTCGTGCTTCTCGGGGATGAGGCACTTTCCTTCATGATGCACGCCGTTGGTGAGTTTCAAACGAATGCCGAGATGCGCAAGAAGGACTATGGAGAGATCTTCGATCACTACTGTCGCGAGCATGAAAGCTTCGACAAGACGGCGTTCTACGACGTGGTCTGGAAATTCGTACAGAATCGTTACAAAGAGCAAATCAGGGGTCGGCCATCTCGTCCACGAGCGTCCGGCATAATACCAAGACGCAGGAGCTCCGTTGCTGAACCAGTGCAGAGAAGATCTGAGGTGATTGAACGGCCAAAGATCGATCGGGCCGCAGAGAAGATTGATGCCTTCAGTGGCTGGCTGAAGAAAGCTGTGGAGGAAGTGCTCTTGATGTCGAAACGCGAACGTCAGTCAGTTCACGGTTCACTCAGTCAGCTCATCTCAGAGGCCGAGCTCGCAATCAGGGCTCTGGAGCGCTCCTACAAGGCCTGAAAAATTAACAGCCGCAGCCGTCCCGCGGTAACCCCGCAAGATGATAGTTTCGCGCAGACGCGAGACGACTCACCTTGCGGGCATTTTTATTCAGCTCTCACACTCCACCTTCTACTTTCCACCTGTTACAATACCCTTATGCAGCAAAAATCTTATAAGCCGGTGGTGCTGGTGGTGATGGATGGATTCGGCGTCTCGGCGGAAACCGAGGCCAATGCGGTGGCTATGGCGACAAAGCCGACGCTGGATATGTTCGACGTTAATTTTCCATTCACCACTCTGCAGGCCTCGGGCGTGGCCGTGGGACTTCCCTGGGGGGAGCGCGGTAACTCGGAAGTCGGGCATTTGACCATGGGTGCCGGGCGCGTGATTTATCATCATCTGCCGCGGATTATCTATTCAATCCACGACAAAAGTTTTTATCAGAATGAGGCATTTTTGAAAGCCGCAGCACACGTGAAGAAAAACGGCACCAAGCTCCATATTTTGGGCCTGGTGTCTTCGGGCTCGGTCCATAGCCACGTAGATCACTTGTATGCGCTTTTTCGATTTGCTGAAGAGCAAGACATCCCGCAGACGTTTCTCCACGTTATCACCGATGGCAAGGATGCCCTGCCGAAAGAAGGCGAGAAATTTTTGACGGCTCTCGCCCTGCGGATGACCAAAGAATTCCCGCATGTGTCCATCGCCTCTGTGGTCGGGCGCTACTATGCCATGGATCGCGATGATAAGTGGGAGCGCACACAAAAGGCCTATCAACTCTACACGGCGGGAGTTGGCGCAAAGATTGAGGGATTTGTAGGGGATTACCTCCGGGGGCTCTACGACAAAGGCATCACTGACGAATTTATTGAGCCGGCTTTTGTGACGGGCGCGGACAGCGCGCCGCTCGCTACAATTCAAGACGGCGACGCCCTCATTGTTTTTAATTTCCGCGAAGACTCAATGCGGCAGATCACGCATGCTTTTGTAGATACGGCGTTTGATGCCTTCCCGCGCGCCTTCATCCGCGATTTGGTTGTGGTAACCATGACACAATATGAAAGTGACATTAATGCTCTAGCGGCATTTCCGCCCATGGAAGTGAATGCGCCCTTGGCGCGCCTGATTTCAGATGGCGGATTTCGCCAACTGCATATTGCCGAAACTGAAAAGTACGCGCATGTGACCTACTTCTTTAACGGCGGGCGCGAGAAGCCCTTCCCGGCCGAAGAGCGCATTCTGGTCCCTTCAATCACCACGGCGCATTTTGATGAAGTTCCCGAGATGAAGTCGGCTGAAATTACAGCGCGCGTTTTGGCCGAGCTTCCGCGCTACGATTTTATCCTGGTCAACTTCGCCAATACCGATATGGTGGGGCATTCAGGCAATTTGGCGGCGGCGGCAAAATCGGTTGAGGCGGTTGATCGCGCCGTGGGACAACTCTACGAGGGAGTCATGGCCAAAGGCGGGATACTGGTGGTTACCGGGGATCACGGGAATGTGGAGGCCAAGCGCGACCCTATCACGGGCGAACGTTTAACCGAACATTCGCTGAATCCGGTGCCGTTATATTTGGTCGGTAAAGATTTTCGCTTGCGTCGGGAACGCACCCCAACTGAAATTCGC
>DATDTQ010000085.1:0-5930 GCA_035290765.1 Candidatus Peribacteraceae bacterium | reverse complement strand
CATGATCCCGCCGATGTAGTAAAGCGCCAGCTCCGATAAATCGGCATAGCCGGATCCCGCGAACGCGGGCTTGCCCTTCTTCCAGATGGATTGGTGGACGTGCATGCCCGAGCCGTTATCGCCGAAGAGAGGCTTGGGCATGAACGTGACGGTTTTGCCATACCGGTTGGCGACGTTGCGAGCGATGTATTTGTAGCGAATTAAGGCATCAGCCATGGTGAGGAGATCATCGCGTTCCATGTCGATTTCCGCCTGGCCGGCTGTGGCCACTTCATGGTGGAAACTTTCGATTTTGATACCAGCTCGTTCGATCTCTCGAACGATCGCCGTGCGAACCGGCTGCAGTTGGTCGGCCGGGGACGCCGGAAAGTAACCTTCTTTGTTACGGATTTTATAGCCCAGGTTGCCACCCTCTTCTTCTTTGCCTGTATTCCAAACCGCTTCCGTTGAGTCGACGTCGTAAAACGATCCGCGCTGAGCGACATCGAAACGAACCGAATCGAAGATGAAGAACTCCGCCTCCGGGCCGAAGTAGGCGGTATCGGCGATGCCGCTCTCTTCCAGTTGCTCCATGGCCTTGCGCGCGATGGTGCGCGGACTGCTGTCATAGAGCGAGCCCGAAATCGGATCGCGCACGTCACAGAGCAACGAAAGTGTCGGCTCATACGAGAAAGTATCTAGGAAAGCTGTGACAGGATCTGGGATCAGCAGCATGTCACTCTCTTCGATTTGCTGAAAACCCCGGATCGATGAGCCGTCGAATCCGTAGCCGCCTGCGCAATTGGCTTCCGAAAATTCATGCAGCGGCGCGGCGGTATGCTGAAGCGTTCCGGGCACGTCGACGAATGTTAGGTCAAGCACCGCACAGCCGTGCTTCTTGGCGAAACCGAGCACATCCTTCACGGTTTTCACAACGGGACGGAAAGACAGGTCTTCACCGGCCGCCCGGGTTTGCGCCAGCAGGCTTTTTTCGAGTTCCAGCGTCGGACTGACAGGATTCATGGCGAGCGGTGGAAGAGGAACTGGTCGCCTTTGTACGCATGGGCGTGGGGTTCTTCAAATCAATTTTGAACAAGAATTTTTTTTGTTATAAATTTTTACAACAGAATCATGCCAGAGGATTCAATGCTCTTCCCCTGTTTTCTTGCTGAATCAACGTTATTTTTTAAATGCGGCGGTTGCTTTCGTTCAGTTCCGTTACACGTTGCTATCCAACTTATTTGTGGCGAAAGTCTCTTATCTGTATACTGTCCTTTCATTTCCCCCACCTCATAATATGCCCGTTATACCAATTAACTACATAGCTGTGCTGCTCGCCTCGGTTGCCTCCATGGTGATCGGCTTTCTGTGGTTTGGTCCACTGTTTGGTACACAGTGGATGGCGTTGAGTGGCATCAAGATGCCAACCAAAGCCGAAATGAAACAGATGAACATGAGTAAAAATTACGCCTTGGCGTTCCTTGGCGCGCTGGTGTTCAGCTTCGTGATGGCTCACTCACTCGTCTTTGCCAGTGAATACCTTGGTGTTTACGGCGTGAGCGCCGGCCTGCAAGCCGGGTTTTGGAACTGGCTTGGTTTTGTGGTGCCGGTGTTGCTCGCCACCGTGAACTGGGAAGGGAAGCCTTGGAAACTATTTGCGATACATGCCAGTTACTACTTGGTTCAATTCCTCGTGGTGGGAGTGATTCTGGCTCTGATGCCGGCGGTGTAATGTTTGCAAAAACGTGAAGGGGTCGAGTCATTCGTTTGGCTCGACCTTTTTTATTCTCGCTCGCTTTGGATGTGGGCTTCCGTCTTCCGACCCACTCTCTCTTCCAGATGCTTTAGATTCCTGAGTAATTCATGGAGGTACTCACCCGTGACACCCCGTACTTCCATGATCCCGGGTCGCTCGGCAATCGGCGTCTCCGCCAAAATATCGATGGTTTGCAGCGCATATTCCGCTTCGTAATCATCGAAATAGCGGATGTCTAGAGCAGCGAGTTTGGGCGGCATGGGTATTAGGACCAAAGAAAGAAAGGAGCGATATTGTAAGCCGCCCATCCAGTCACGGCAATGAAATAAAGAAGCAAGTTACGCCGCCTCTGGCTTGGCGTGTTTGGTAACGCGGCGCTTTTTTTGTTGAGGTATCGGTTCGGCAGGCGCCACCTCTGTGGCAGCCTTTCTCACAGCCAAGCGAGCCAGCTCCTCTTGGCTGAAAATATCTGTTTCGGGTTTCACGCCTGCGATTGTTTTCAGCACCGGGATACCAGCCATAAGTTCGTAGAGTAATTCAGTCGTGATGTTCCGTGCCTTCATAATATCTGGTCGCAGCTCCCGAGGTGCAGCGTATATCTCCTGGAGGTCTTGAATTGCTTGGACCGCCGCTTCAAAGGGCACATCGTGGATGTTGCCCAGGTTATTCTCGGTGATGCGCTTCATTCCTCCTGGCATGGACGCACTGGGGAATTTGCCGAAATGCTAGGCGCAGTAACTGGCCTTCGCAATGCCATCAATATATGGCACTGGAAAATCGTCGCGGTGCAATGAGAAGATGATGGTTTTTGCCTTGTTTCAGGGCTCCTGCTCAGTGATACTAGGGCCTGTCCTGAGCTACGCGAAGGATGCTTTCTGTTTTATTCCTTATTCATCATGTTCGCTGGTTTCTCGCTCCGTCGTTTTGTGTTTACTGCCCAGGTCGCGGCGCTGAGTCTCGCGCTCGCTGCCTGCACGCCGCCGGCTCCGCCGGATGATGAAGGGGCTGGTTCGTCTGCCTCCTCGCTCCCCTCACAAATGCCGGTCAGTAGCCGGGCGGCCTCCGCCGGTTCTTCTGCCGCCGCTGTGTTGGAAAGCCGTTATACGGATGGAACCTACTCGGCGGTCGGTACGTACCGCTCGCCGAACGGCGATGAATCGATCAATGTCACGCTGACTCTCGCAGATAACGTGGTGACGGCGGCTAGCGTTCAAAGTAATGCCACATTTGAAAAAAGCATTACGATGCAGGGGCAGTTTATTGCCGGGTTTGAGGCCGAAGTGGTGGGCAAATCCATTGATGAGCTCAATTTGACCGTCGTGAACGGCTCATCGCTGACGCCAATTGGCTTCATGGAAGCCGTTAAGCAAATCAAGGCGGAGGCATAGGTTTCGTAAATTTCCCTCCATCCCCTGGCCCCTTCCTCCCGACGGGAGGAAGGGGAATGTGGTTGCATTATGCACGCACATTCCCCTCCCCCTTGGGGGAAGGGTTAGGGGTGGGGGAACAACTCAGCGTTAAACCCAGTGGAGCGTTTTACTTTGTAGTCTTTATTCAAGATACAGTATTCAAACGAAAATTCCTTTCGATAACGCTCCGGATCCGTGAAGAAGAGGCACGTCGCCAGGCCATCGGCAATTGCCGCTTGGTCAGCCAGCACCCACGTCGCCAGTATTTCATCGGGTGATATGAGCGAAGTTGGATCGATAATGTGATGGTGTATGCCCCACTGGCGACGATTCGAAGCGGACGCACAGAGCGCGCCGCCGCTCAGTTCGAGCACGCCGATGGCTTTGCTCGTGTCACCGGGATGTTCGAGGCCGGCCCGGATCGGCTCCGTACCTTGATAGAAAATATCGCCACTGCCATCTACCAGAAATCTACGGAGCCCTTGCCGCTGCAAAAAAATCGCAATCTTGTCGACGAAGAATCCTTTGCCAAGCGCGCCGACATCAAGCAGGACTGAATCCCGCAGTTCGATGTGTTCATCGTCGATGATTGTAAGCGCTTGATGAAAATCCGGCGCGGATCGGATCTTCTGTTTCTCCTGGAGTGAATAGTTCTCATCGTAGCCAAGGTCACTGAGGGCAAACCCGACGAGCGGCGTGCATTTGCCGCCGGAAAGATTACAAAGTTTCTCATATAAACGAAGCATCTCGACCAAATCACGCGGTACAGTAATCACGCCGCGCTTTTCCGTCAGCGACCAAACCAGCGAGGATTTTTTGAAGCGCGAATAAGTTTCATCAAAAGTTTTCGACTGATCGGTGATGGATTTTTCTACGTCCACGAGCACTGCGGAGCTGACCTCATCCCAGATTGTCACCGTCCAGTGCGTGCCCATGGATTCGTACGAAAAATGCTGCGGCATTAACTAAAATAATACCTGCCAAGCGAGCGAATCGCCCCGAAATTCGCCGGGGATTGGCGTTGATTGACCTTCCAGATTACCGTAGGCTGCCTTCGTTATCTGGGCCGGATAGGTCATCCGGCTCTAAATTCTGCAAATCTTCCCAACTGTTCTATGTCTATGCTTGAACTGATCGCTCCCGTGATCGCAATCCTTGGACTAGCTTATAGTCTCGTCTTCTGGCGCGAAGTTGCCCTGGCCGGCAATGGCAACGCCGCCATGCAAAAAGTTGCCGCTGCCATTCAAACCGGCGCGAATGCCTTCGTGAAACGTCAGTATCGGACGATCACGATTCTCAGCCTCGCCGTCGCCGTGCTGATGACCGTCGTGTACGGCCTTACCGGTGGCTCGGATGGCTGGGTGATCGGCTTTGAGATTGGCGGCTCGTTCCTCCTTGGCGCCGCGCTTTCGGGCGTGGCCGGTATCGTCTCGATGCTCGTCGCAACGCGCGCCAACTTGAAGACCGCCGATGCCGCGGAGCGCGGGCTCAACGCTGCTCTCAAGATGGCTCTCCGCGGCGGAACGGTGTCCGCGATTGTCATCACGGCACTTTCGCTGCTGGGCATTTCCTTCTTGTACATCTTCTATAAGTTCGGTCTGGAGCGACCCGCAGAGTCGACTCCGGAACTGATTATCGGGTACGGCTTCGGCGCGAGCTTCGTGGCGCTCTTCGCCCAGCTTGGTGGCGGAATTTACACCAAAGCCGCGGACGTTGGGGCGGACCTTGTCGGGAAGATCGAAGCCGGCATTCCGGAGGATGATCCCCGTAACCCGGCTGTCATTGCCGACCTCGTCGGCGATAACGTCGGCGACTGCGCGGGCCGCGGCGCCGACTTGTTTGAAAGCATCTCCGCCGAGAACATCGGCGCGATGGTGTTGGGCGTGGCGCTCTACCCTGTCTTCGGCCTGAAAGGCATTTTGTTCCCGCTCATTTTCCGCGCCTTCGGATTGGTTGCTTCCATCATCGGTGTGTACACCGTGAAAGCGAAGACCGGCGAAGATCCAATGAAGGCCATGACCCGCGGCTTCTGGGTGACGGCTTTTCTGACGACGGGCGCGCTCTTTGTGTGCTCGGCGCTCATGCTGCATAACTTGAACACCGAGGAAAGCACGGTTTCTGTGATGACCGCGCTGAGCAGCATGTTTGATTTGTCGAATTCTGCGCCGTGGTTCTTCTTTGCCGGCATCGTCGGCGTGCTGACGAGCATCGCCTTCGTGTACATCACCGACTACTACACCGGTCAGCACCGCCCAGTGCAGGCCATCGCGCAGGCGAGTACGACCGGCCATGCCACCAACATCATCTCTGGTACGGCGATCGGCATGGAGTCGACTGGACTCTCCGTTCTTGCGGTTTGTATGGCACTGTTCGGTTCCTTCTGGTTCGGTACACAATCGGGTCTCGAAACCGGCGGTCTCTACGGCACGGCTGTGGCCACTATGGGCATGTTGGCGGTTGTTGGGTATGTGCTGGCCATGGACATGTTCGGTCCGATCACCGATAACGCCGGCGGCATTGTGGAAATGAGTAAAGGCTCGGAAGAAGTCCGAAAAGTAACAGACCAATTGGATTCCTGCGGTAACACGACCAAAGCTCTGACCAAAGGCTACGCCGTCGGCTCCGCCGCCTTGGCGGCCTTCTTGCTCTTCTCGGCCTTCTTGGAAGAGGCAAATTTAACAGTCGTTGACCTGGCGAAAGTGGAAGTCTTCATCGGCGCCTTCATCGGCGCGATGGTCGTCTTCTTCTTCACCTCGCTCGCCATCCGCGCCGTTGGAGACTTCCAC
>DATDTQ010000084.1:0-3214 GCA_035290765.1 Candidatus Peribacteraceae bacterium | reverse complement strand
GCGAAGCGCTGCTTGGCTTCCTCGCTCAGCTCTTCAGCCACGCCGGAGCCGCCTTCGCCGGGGGTGTAGATTTCAGCGCTTTGCTCGGACATGGACATAATATAACATGTATTTATGCCTCTCTTACCTGTTGTTTATGGTTTGTTATTGAAAGGGATTTTGGTAATAAGCGTTCTGTGTTTCGTACTTTCAGGTTATTCTTTTGCACAAAGGTACCAAAAAATGCACAAAGATAAAGCAATGTTAGCAATATGCATCATGAGTGTGCTGATGATTTGTATTATTCTTTACTTAATAAAGTTCCATGTTGATGGAATGGAGGAGCTTTACATGAACATTCCACCAAACGCTTAAGGCTTATTTAGCTGCTTCCACATGCACGAGTGTGCAGCGTTCGTGGCGGCCGTTAAATTTTTCGACGCGTTTTTGGGAGAAGGCGACTTTACCATTGATGTTGGCATGGATCGTCCAGTCCTTTCCGACGTGAACATTGAGGCCCGGTCGGAACCAGTAGCCTTTCTGACGCACGATCACTTCGCCGGCGGATACAACTTGGCCACCGAAGCGTTTTACGCCTCGGCGTTTGGCGATACTATCGCGGCCGTTTGAGGTAGAGCCACCGGCTTTCTTATGAGCCATAGTAGGGGCATTTTAAGGGGTTTTGGCTTCCCTGCAAGCAAATTATGCTGATAAGAAAGCACCAAATTCCAAGGTACAAGATACAACTGGAATACTTGAATATTTGAATATTAAAATTTGTATCTTGTATCTTAAGATTTGGGATTTTTGGCTTATTTCAATGGTAATGAGGCCAAAAGGTTTGTTATGGTATCAATGTTCGTCGCGGGGTGGAGCAGCCTGGTAGCTCGCGAGGCTCATAACCTCGAGGTCGCTGGTTCAAATCCAGCCCCCGCACCCAAATTTAATGCTTGCATATGGAATACGTGGTGTATGTTTTAGAAGAGACAGCCGGGAAGAAATATATCGGTTTAACTTCAGATCTGAGTAAGAGGCTAAAGGAACATAACTCGGGAAAATCCCTGTATACGAAACGAAGCAATAAGTGGAAGATTATTTGGTATTCGAAGAAACTTTCCTTGAGAGAGGCTCGAGTTTTAGAAAGAAAAATGAAGAAACAAAAGGGTGGGGATGGTATCAAGCTTCTGTTGTCAGAGTATAGAGGCTCATAATCCCGCGTACGCGGGATCGCTGGTTCTCCCGCGACCGCGAGGCCAGCCCCCGCACCCAATTTATTTGGCTCGGAACGATTCACGCAGCTCCTGGGCTCGGTCTGGATATAGCAAGTACAACCGCCAGTGCTCGACCACGGGCATTTGCCGCAGTAATTCGAGGTACGCGGCTTCTTCGGCAGCGGCGGTTGCTTCAGGATCTGTGACTGCCAGCGTATCGGGAGCGTGCCTCGCGAGGATAATTACTTTCTCATTAGGATTGAGGAGACCCAACTTCTCTTTGGCAAATTTGTCTTTAAACTGCCGCGACTGAAAATATTCCAAGCGCGCCCGCCCGTTAGCGATTTCTTGCTGGAGCTCCGCATTCTTACCGCTGATGTCTGAAAGCGTCGTTTCAAAGAGTACGTTTCGGTAAAACGAGAGGGCCAGTCCAAGGGCCATCAAACCGACCACAGTCAGCCCGACGACCACGGTAATTTGCCGGCTGAAGGGTTCGAGATGCTGGTAGGCCACGGGGATAGAGTATTAGAATACTAGAATACTTGGGAAGGTTTAATGGCTCCAAGATCAACCCAATATTCTAATATTCGAGTATTCTAGTATTCTCTTACTGATGAAAATCTATTGCTCCGGTATCGGCGGTATTGGCCTGAGCGCCTATGCGGCGCTGCAGCAAGCTGCCGGCCACACAGTGGCAGGCAGTGATCGTACCGATAGTCCACTCCTCAAGGATTTAGCCACTCAAGGTATCGCAATCTCGCTGAACCAAGATAGTTCAGCGTTGCCTACAGATACAGATTTGTTCGTCTATTCGGAAGCTGTACCCGCAGACGCGCCTGAGCGCGTGCGGGCGCAGAAGCTTGGCATTCGTTCCATTTCCTATTTCCAAGCGCTCGGTGAGCTGAGCGAGCCGTATCAGGTGATTGCAGTGTGCGGAACCCATGGCAAATCAACCACCACGGCGATGCTTGCCAAAGCACTCATTGAAGCCGGTCTTGATCCGAGTGTTGTCGTTGGAACATTGACGCCGGATCTTGCTGGTCGCAATTGGCGTCGCGGTGCAAGTAATTTTTTTCTCGTAGAAGCGTGTGAATACCGGCGATCCTTCCACTTTCTTTCACCAACAATCGTTGTAATGACGAATGTTGGTGGTGATCACTTCGATTTCTTCAAAACAGACGCGGAGTATCAGAACTCATATTTAGAATTCTTGGATCGATTGCCAGCCAACGGCAAGGTGATAACGCATGGCAAGGATCCAGCAACGCGCAGTCTGGCGGAACAAAGTGGCCGAGAGTGGATCAACGCTGATAGCGAACCTCTTTTGCCTCTTAAAGTCCCAGGCGTTCACATGCAACAAAACGCACAGCTAGCTTTAGCCACTGCCGTACTGCTGGGTGCAGACCGCGCAGCTGCGGAACAATCGCTCCGCGCCTTTGTCGGCACATGGCGACGGAGCGAGTTAAAAGGGGAATACAAAGGAGTACCCGTGATTGATGATTACGCCCATCATCCGGACGAAATCCGCGCCACTCTCCTGGCGTTTCGGCAGAAGTATCCAACGGAGCGTCTAGTCTGTGTGTTTCAGCCTCACACGCATGATCGCACTCTCAAGCTGTACGATCAATTCGTCGAGTCATTTGCTGATGCAGACGTTGTCATTATTCCGAATGTATACGATGCGCGGCATGACATCGAAACAAACCTCGTCGATGTTCCGAAGTTTGTCAGCGATATTGCAACTCGCAGCAACGTTGAAGCGATCGATGGCCATTCACTTGCTGATACTGAATCAGTGCTCCGCACATCCATGTTGCGAGAAGGGGACGTGCTGCTCTGTTTGGGAGCAGGGGACATTACGAATCTGGCAACGGCGATTGCGAACCTACATTAGTTTTCTTCAGCCCTTTTTTTCTGAATCATAATTTCGAGCATCTGCAGAGTTTCTTGTCGTATTTCCTCGGGGTCTCTTCGTTGGCATTCTTCATGGGTTTGCACATACGAAAGGAAGTATCGCGTATTGC
>DATDTQ010000083.1:0-5818 GCA_035290765.1 Candidatus Peribacteraceae bacterium | reverse complement strand
TTTGTTCCAAGCAGCGCAGGCGTTTTTGCAAAAAAAGCGACCTGGACTTCGGGAAACGAATCAAAAAGACGGAAGGGATTAACGATCATATTGCGCCAGCAAGCGGGGAATCAGCTGTATCACATCGCGTGTGGTGAACGCGTAACCTTTTTCCTTCAATAACTCTGCGCCAGCCTTCTTCATTATCGTTCCCGCCAGCACACAGGCATCGAATGGAGGCGCGCCAAGGGCAATCAGCCCGCCGATTAAACCCGCTAAAGCATCGCCTGTTCCGCCGACGGTCAATCCGGCGTTGCCGCCCGCGATCTTTTTCAGTTTTTGCTTCGGACTGGCTACGACGTCGACCGGCCCTTTCAGAAAAATCGTCACGCCGAATTCATTGGCGGTTTTCTCCAGCTCTTTCTCGCCGATCCCCAAACGTTTCAGTTCGCCGTGATGCGGCGTCAGCACGGCAGTTTTCCCCTTGATCGCTTTTAGTGTGCCGGCTTGCAGCGCGCCGGCATCCAGAACCAGCGGACAAGGCGCCTGCTTCAGCAGCGCCAAAAGATGCGTCGTACCTTCGGTGATGCCGGGACCGATTACCGCGCAATCAACACTGGCGAGTAATTCCAAAAGAAGCGAGCAATCTTTCTTTTGAAAGGCATTGCCGGCAAAAGGATGTACTTGGAAATTCAGAGATGTGCTCTTGGCCACCTCGGCGTGAATCTTCGGTAACGACACAAACAGTAAATCCACGCCGCTCGCCTCAGCAGCGAGAGTGGCGAAGAGCGGCGCGCCGTGGATCGTCGGGCCGCCGCCAATAATCGCGACTTGGCCATTTTCGCCTTTGTGTGAATTGGGACGACGCTTACGCATGGGCAGACGTTACCTCAGAACGTAAAAACTTGCTCGTTGCTTCGCTTACTACGGCAGTCATACGATCCTTAAACCGCGACTCGGCAAATTGCCGCGCGTGCGTTCGAATCGCCTGGCGATCGAAGGACATCTTCTCAAAACGATCAATGGCTGTACTGACAGCAACAATTGTTTGCTTTGGAAAGAATAAGCCAGTGCGTCCGTCAATGACTGTATCCAGCGCGCCACCCGCGCCATACGCAATGACAGGCGTTCCGCTTGCTTGCGCTTCCAGCGGCACGACGCCGGCATCTTCCAGTGGTGGAAAAAGAAAAGCGCGTGCGTTGGCATAGAGCGAAGGAAGCTCGGCATCTGGAACATGCCCCAACATTTCCACCGTCGGTCCGGCTCGTTTCTTGAGGGCGTTTAACAACGGACCGCTGCCGGCGATTTTTAAAGGCAAGTGGCGGGTATTTGCCATATCAATGAGGAGATCAAAATTTTTATAGGGAACTAATCGGCCCAGCGCGAGGTAATACGGCTTTGTTTCGGCTGATAGATCATTCAATTCGTCGGAAAAGAATTGATCCTGAACAGGCGGATGAATCACGATTGCATCCCGACCGTAAATTCGGCGAATGCGTTCCTGTGTCGTCCTGGAATTTGCGATGAACACATCGACTCGTTGCGCCGTCGTTAAATCCCAGCGCCGCAGTCTGCGCAAAAGATTTTTGACGAACGGTTTCAACTTTGTCGGCACTTTAAAATCGGACAGGTATTGATCTTCCATCTCCCAGGCGTAGCGCATGGGTGTATGACAATAACAAATATGAACGGCGCGTGATGAGGGTATGACACCTTTACCAATCGCATGCGATGAACTAATCACTACATCGTACGCATCCAAATTAATACGTTCCATCGCCTGAGGCATCCAGCTGATCAAGGAACGATGTGTGCCGAATATTTTGTACAGGCGCTGAAGTTTCCGATCAACTCGGATATCTGCTGATTGTAGCGATCCGAGCCCACTGTGTGCTGCCACAGTCGTAAAAATTGGGGCTTGCGGCCACAGATTATGCAAAGCGGCAATCACCTGTTCAGCGCCACCTAACGTGGGAAGCCAGTCGGCGGTAATGGCGAGCTTCATCGCATGACGTATGATACAGGCGTGCCCCTCAAAAAAGCTCGCCGCTTGCCGCGCTATTTGCGCCGCCCTGTTTCCCAACGGACGCGCTCGCTTGTCCAGCGGCGCTTTGCCCGGCGCAAGGGCTTGAAAAAGGAACGCTGGCAGCGCCGCTTACGGCGCCTGCAGCGGCTCTTTGCGAGTGCGCAGCGCTTCACGCTGCGTTGGGTGTTGGTCGGGGTTGGCCTTTCGCTGGCTGTTATCCTCGGTGCGCTCGTCTTTTCACCGGCGCTCCGGTTGCAAGAGATCACCGTGGTGCGCTTTGGCCCGCGATTGAACATCGAAGACGTTCAGGTTGCTTTGGCACCGCTCTTCGAGCGGCACTTGGTTTTTATTTCGCAATATGAAGTCCGTCAGTTGCTGGAAGAAGCGATTCCCGATATCGAAAGTACTACTGTCACCAAACTGTATCCATCTTCACTACGGGTGGAGGCACGGCTGGATCCCCTGTTCTACCAATTACAAATCACAGATCCAGACGTCAGTCCAGATTCGGGTAGTGGCTCAGTATCGAACATCGACTTCATCACCTCCAAAGGTACGTACGTCACAGTACTCGGTGGAACCGGCAGTGGTAGCTTGGCACAGATTCAACTCGTCGATTGGGGCGCGCATCCTGTGCCTGGCACGGAACTTCTCACCGAAGATTTCTTGGTGAGATTGCAAGCAGCCGAACGGCTGCTGCAGCGTGAATTCGGTTATAACATTGAGGGAAGGATTGTCTATCTGCGCGCGCAAGAATTTCACATCGATATCGGACAGTATTCCCTCTGGTTTGATACACAAACATCGGTGGATGATCATCTCCAAAGATACCGAAAACTGCTGCAAACAATTGATCCAGCCACAGTCACTTTATATGTTGATTTGCGTCTAGGAGACCGCATTGTCTATAAGTAAGTACTTGCCATTCACTTGACGATGCGGGTGTGAATTGCTCATGAAATGCTTGTATCCCCTGCAAGAGTCAGGGGCGCATGGGTATGATAAACAAGATGTTTAGTGCGTTCCTGCCGATCTTCTTGCTTGGGCTTTGGCCTGCGCCGCAAACTGCTCGCGCCGAAACCGCTGTCATTGCCAGTTTGCCAGTGCCGCCACCTGTCGAACCACTTCTCATCCCCGAGCACTTAAGTGCATCTGGTGTATTGGTTGTTGATGCGACGAGCGGTCAGCCTCTCTATGCCACTCAATCAACGTACCGGCGTCCAATAGCCAGTCTCACCAAGCTGATGACGGCCTTACTCATTGTGGAAAACCATTCGCTGGACGAAATCGTGACAATCCCAGAAGCAGTGAATGGAATCAATGGAACGCAAATTCAGTTGCAGCCAGGTGATCAGTTTACCGTCGGCGAAATGCTTTCTGCTATTCTCATTCCTTCTGCCAACGATGCAGCAATAGCCTTGGCTCATCATCATAGTGGCTCGGTGGATGAATTTGTGAAGGCGATGAATGAACGAGCAGACAAATTAGGGTTACGGAACACGCGCTTCGATGACCCTGTTGGCATGGACAGCCCTGACCAGTACTCGACGCCGAAAGATATTGTCTGGCTTTTCCGTTATGTATTGGATGAACCGGAAATCGCCAGTCGTCTTGGTCAAGCCGGGGCTCGTATTACGAGCAATAACGGAGTCGATATCACGCTTTCACATACGCATGACATGTTGCATGGTGCCAACACACCCATTGTGGCTGGCAAAACAGGCACGTCACCCGCCGCCGGTGAGTGCCTTATTTCTCTTGTCCAGAGTGGCGGACGCGATTACGTTGTGGTGTTCTTGAATTCGAGTAGTCGCTACGAGGACATGCGCGCTGTGCTGAGAGCGCTTCATATTCCCAGTTAATAATCTGTAATGGCCGACCGTCTTGCTGATCCTACCTTGCACTGGCTGACTCTTCGCGTCCGCATTCTCTGCGGCACAGCGTTGGTTATTGGATCTCTGTTACCGCCATATGTTCCCAAAGCAATTTTAGCGCCGCCCGAGGCCCAACAAACGACCCAGCAATATCTTTTGGTAGAAGAAGGCTTTCTGATGAAAACCTCAACGCTTACCAAAGGAGGCCGTCGCGCTTATGCCGAAGGAACCTATCACGAGGTGGAGGCCGGTGAATCTTTGGAAAAACTGGCCGATCGCTACGGCATTTCGGTGGATACGATCCTGTGGGCAAACGATCTCAAACGCGGTACGCCGATCCAACCTGGACAGACCCTACTCATCTTGCCGGTAGATGGCGTGGTGCATGAAGTAACTCGTGGCCAGACACTTGTGCGCATTGCTTCGCTCTATGACATCCCCTTGGACTCCATTGCTTCGCAGAACCGAGTTGAGGGCGGCTTCATCACCGTTGGCCAAGAACTCATCATTCCTGGTGGGAAGCCACTGCAGCCATCGCAGGTAGCCGCACCACCTCAGACAACGCCAGGACGTCCTACACCCCCTCCAGCGCAGCCGGGACAGCCGACCACACCTCCGGCGAAGCCACCGACTGAACCAAGCTTTGCTCCAGATCCAGTCGGTGTAGGGACGCTTCTAAAGCCCTGCAGCGGTGAGGACTGCTTCATCACGCAATATTATGGCGCGGGTCATTACGCACTCGACATGCAAGACAAAGGCGGCGGGCCGGTCTACGCGGCTGAAGCCGGCACAGTCATCCGTGCCGATTTCGGTTGGAATGGCGGCTACGGAAACGTGATCGAAGTTGATCACGGTAATGGTTTGATCACTGTCTACGCCCACAATAAAGGCTTTGATGTAGAAGTAGGTGCCTCGGTGCAACGCGGTCAAAAAATTGCCGACATGGGTAATACCGGATTGGTGTACGGAAAAACGGGCATCCACGTTCACTTTGAAGTTCTGGTGAACGGCGTGAAAAAGAATCCGCTGCTGTACATTCAGTAATTATGTACCCATTTTGTCCTTTTTGATCTGCATGATCATACGCATGACTAAGGACAAAAGGACAAGCACGATAAACGACATGCCAATCCATATAACCAAGGGATACTTTTCAGAGAAGCGATCGTCCTCAGTGTCGCAGACATTACCCATTCCGTCCGCGTCCTGATCGCCTTGGTCACGATTCACGACCTGCGGACAATTATCGCTGGCGTTGATGACACTGTCGCCGTCATCGTCTTCGCACGCGTCACCTAAACCGTCATTGTCGCGGTCGGTTTGATCGGTATTAGCCACGGCTGGGCAGTTATCAATGTGCGGTAAAAATCCGTCGCCATCTGCATCTGTACACACATCACCTTGGCCATCCTTATCATCATCGCTCTGGTCGCGGTTTTGCAGTGTCGGGCAATTATCGCAAAGATCACCGCGACCGTCTTGATCGGCGTCCCTCTGATCAGGGTTTGAGATCGCCGGACAGCTGTCGCGTTCGTTACTGACACTGTCGCTGTCCGGGTCCTGAATGGCTGCCTCACACGCGTCACCCAGACCATTGACGTTGCGATCTTCCTGTTGCGGATTCACGACATCCGGACATGAATCGCATGCGTCTCCTATGGAGTCTCGATCACGGTCTTCTTGTTGCGGATTAGATGTACTGCGGCAGTTATCTTCTTCATCGGGAAGTCCGTCGCTGTCCCGATCAAGTTCGCAAGCGTCGCCGATGCCGTTGCCGTCGGAATCCTGCTGATCAGAGTTCCGCAAGCCCGGGCAGTTATCGCGACTGTTTTGGACACCGTCACCGTCGTGGTCATCGCACACGTCGCCAATACCATCAATATCCTCGTCGCGCTGGTCGGGATTAAAGAGGCTGGCGCAGTTGTCTTGGCTGTCCCCC
>DATDTQ010000082.1:0-3897 GCA_035290765.1 Candidatus Peribacteraceae bacterium | reverse complement strand
GACGGCACCACAGGGCTTCATCCTTTCCGGCCCAGAAACGCTTGTTACCATGGCGATCTACCCCGAGACCTTGGCCCGGGATTTCAAGGCTCATACATAAATTAACCAATGTGTTGGGGTCTGCTAAAATGATAATTGTTGATTCGCTAACTAATTATCTTTATGACCACATTGGAAAAACAAACGCTGGGAATCTTTTTCCCCAAGGGCACATTTGAATGGTTTGATATTACGAAAAGCAATGTTGACGACAATAATATCCGCATTACTTTGCAAGAGAAAAACATCCCGCCGGTAGCTACGGAAGACCATGGCCGAAAGGTCGAGGCCAAGGGTTTTAACGATATCACCATCACTGACTTCCCCATAAGAGGCAAGCGGGCCTTGCTGACATTCCGGCGTAGATATTGGCAGGTGGAAGGCCGAGGTGGATATTTGAAAAGGGACATTAAATTAAATTTCCCCGGCACTCAGTTAGAGCAAGAGTTCGCTATTTTTTTAAAAGAAGACGGCGGAAGACAATCCGGTCTCGCTAATTTCTATCGCCAGGTTTCATCGCCTCCCGGAGAAAGAATTTGAACAACAATACAAAGATCATTTAAGCGGCTTCCACCAATGGGACCAGAAAGCTCACGCCGAACAGTGGATGCTATTTGAAAAGAATATTGGCCCCAAATTATCCATCGACGAAGTGGCTCTCACTAACGGCGAACTGTATACCGTCATCACCAACAAAGCCAAACATGGCCAAAAAGGGGTGCTGGTCGCCATGTTGGAAGGAACTAAAGCCGCCAATATCGCCCCTGTTTTAGCCCAAATCCCGCTGGAGAAAAGACTGGTCGCAACTGAAGTCACTCTTGATATGTCCGAGTCAATGGAAGCGATTATTAAAAGAACCTTTCCCCGAGCTAGAATTGTGACCGACCGATTCCATGTCCAGCAGTTAGTCAGTTCGGCGGTGCAGGAAGTGAGGATTGCCCTAAGGTGGGAAGCCATCAAAGAAGAAAATGAACAGATTAGAGCCGCCCGGGAAGCGGGCCAGAACTACCGGCCAGTGATCTACAAAAACGGAGACACCAAAAAACAGCTGCTGGCCCGTAGCCGTTATCTGTTGTTCTCTCCTCAAAGCAAGTGGCATAGTCAGCAAACTGAACGAGCGGCGGTGCTGTTCTATGAGTTTCCTAAACTTAAAGAAGCTTATGATTTATCCATGATGTTTCGCTCTTGCTATGAGCACAGCCGGACTATCACAGAAGCCAAAGAAAAACTAAACAAGTGGTATGAAAAAGTGGCCGAGAAAAACTTTGATTCCTTTATGACCGCGGCCCATTCCATCCGGTTACGTGAAACGACTATTCTGAATTATTTCATCAACCGCAGCACCAATGCTTCAGCCGAGTCATTTAACGCCAAACTCAAGAACTTCCGGACGGTGGTCAGAGGCGTTAGGGACAGAACTTTCCATCTTTTCCGGGTGGCCAAGCTCTATGGCTAATTATATCACCGTGGTTAATTTATGTATGAGCCGACGCTATCCTCCGTTGAAGGTCCTCGTCGAGCACCATGCCGAAGCAGAGCTTCAATTCACAGAGGATCTCTTTGATCTCGTTGAGCGACTTGCGGCCGAACCTCCTCGTTTTGAGCATTTCCGCTTCAGTGCGTTGCACAAGCTCGCCGATGAGCGCGATGTTCGCGTTCACGAGGCAGTTCGCCGACCGGACTGAGAGATCCAGTTCCGTGACCGGCGTCAACAGCAACCGGACCAAGGCCGGCTCGTGGCCGTAGAACATGGCATCGTCGAGGACTTCGTCGGCGAGCCCGAATGAAACAGCTTGCTCGGCGTCAAAGTACGTGTCCGAGCGAGCCATCTCGGCAATGGCGTCCACCGACTTTCTGGTTCGCTCGGCATAGATTTCGTAGAGCCGTTGGTCGAGACGCTTGAAAACGTCTAGACCCCTTTGCACGTTCTCAATCGCAGTGTATGCAGGGAACCTCACGTTTGAATGATGCAGCATCAGCGTGCTGTGACGCGTGACAATGCGTCGTCCACATGCCTGAAGAACGAGCGATGCCCCCGATTCAGCTCTACCAGTGACGATGCCAGTGGTTTGACGCCCAGAGGTTCTTAAGAGATCATAGATGCCAAGGGTAGTGTGTGTATCTCCCCCGTCCGAATTGATAAGAACAGTAATGATGTCCGACTTCTTTGTTGCTCTCATCAGCTCCGAAAACCTTCTCGTCACCTCTTCGAAGAATTTCCCCGGTTCGATATGCCCTGAAACCCACATTGGATTTTCGTACATTGGTTTCCTCCTTTTGCTATGTGTTTTGCGCTTCTGTTCAGCCATGAGTTCGTCGCTGGCTTTTCCGCAATCACCGCGACCTGCGTTTGCTTCTTCGTCGGCGCCGTTTGGGCGGCGGCTGTGTTGTCCACTGGCGCAGTTGTTTCATGGCCCGCCGGAGCTCTCCCCGGCGCCGTTCAGAAAGATCAGCCATCTTGCCGCGCTCCATTAACGCATATGAAAATCGGACAAGCTCGGATGCGAAATCATTAGGACTGCGATCCGCGATCGTCTCAAAGAGCCCGTCGTCGTGCTCTTGAATATCTAGACCCAGTTCTCTGGCAATACCCACGAGCTCTTTGCCAATGGTGTCACGCGGCGTGCCGCGCAGAAGTTCAAGCGGCAGTGCTGACAGCTCACGCGCAATTTCGTCTTTTGAACGTTCCATCCCCCCTCCTTCTTTCGTGGCGCCACCTTAGCACAGGGCTATTCTAAAGGTCAACCTTGTCAACTTCTCTGTTTTGTTCCCGTGTGCTATACTGTGAGCCAAGAGGGGAGCTTAATATTTTAATCATTTTATATGCACAAAACACATAAATTAGTGCTGGCTGGCGGAGCGGCCGCTATCGCCGCACTGCTCTTGGCCGTGATTCTACCGGCCACAATTTTGCGGGCAGAAGAAGCCGCCACGTCCACCTCCAGCGGCGAGGAAGATGTTGTCGCCTCGCCAACTGACCAGCCGCTGGTGCGGCAGGCGAAACTCAAACGCGCCTGGGTGGTTTATCGCGAAATGGACTCCAAGGAGATTTACGCCATTACCAAAGATAAAAAGAAACGGCTCATTCAAACGCTGGATTTTTTCACGGCTTTTAACGCGAACTATCATGTCAAAGTTGTAAAGCCCGGTCGCTTGGCTAGTTTCACCACTGGCGATCCGATCACGACAGTAACTGGACTAAATCCAGACGATTTCCTAAAAGCCGGCTGGGGCTGGCGTTTGGTGAAAGTAAAAGGGAAGCCCGCGGTGTATCTAATAACTCCTGACGGTAAGCGCCGTTTGATTATTGCAGAAGGTGTGTTCCATCGCTTTGGCTGGGAGTTCCGTGATGTTGAAGAAGTTCCCGAGAGCGAAGCCAGTGCCTTGCCCGAAGATAGCGCTGTTACAGACAATACGGTTTTTGAGGAAGAAGTGAAGGTTGATTCAACGCAAAAGCGCTTACAGCGCGAGCAGTTGGAAAAGCGGTTAGAGCTCAAGGGCAAAAAGGTTTTGCGCCTGCGGCTCGTCAAAGCAATCGGCGACCCCAACATTTATATTATTGACGCCAAGGGCCGCAAACATCGTATTGCTTCTGAGGCGGCCGCTCGCAAGCGCAACCTGAATCTGCGAGAAACTACTGAGGTGACAGAAGAAGAGCTTGAGGCGTTCCCCGAGGCCGCGGAGATAACGGAAACAACTCTTCCGGTAAACTTGAACGAAACAATAAACTAAGAAAAAATCTAGGACATCTCAACCCCACCCCGCCTTGGGCGGGGTGGGGTGTTTTTGACCCATGCCCTCGCCCCCGGCGGGGGGTGGGTTTTTTAACCTTGCGCATTATTTATATTTCTGGTAAGA
>DATDTQ010000081.1:0-2563 GCA_035290765.1 Candidatus Peribacteraceae bacterium | reverse complement strand
CGCCTGGCTGCCGGAGTAATCGAACTCGCCCGCTTCGCCGATCTTCAGCGCCCCAGAGCCGAGCAGCAATATTGTTTTGCCAGCTGCTAAATGCGAACCTTCGGAAAATTGCGTCCGTGCGCCCGAGGGGGCGCTCCGGTCGCCAGCAACCTGTTCCGGAGGCATGTCTGCGAGATGCTACGTGAGCCCCGAGGTCTGCACAAGTCATTGTGCCTGGAACAGATATGGATGGCTCGCGCCGGCCATTCCTGCTATAATATATGCACATTGAAGAACATTCGATTCCGATATTTACCGGTGCTCCTTGGTCTCCTCTTGCCGGTGACCATGCAAGCGGCAGACGAATTTAACTCACTTCTCCGCGAGCTTGATAACCTGCAAGCGGAACTGGAAGCCGATACAGCCGATCAAGACCGCTTGGGTACGGATGTTGACTATGAATCGCAACCTGAGCTTTTCCCGGAAAGTGATGAAGATGGGGGTTTGCGTCGCGAAGATACAATTAGTGAAAGCAACGTCTACATTCGTATCAATGGCGTCCCCTATATCCTTCAAGACGTGCCGTTGGAGGCGTGGTTTGCGCCCTATGTTCGGGAAATTGCAGCTAAAGGAGTTATTACCGGGTATACCGATGAAGCCGGTCGACCGCGTGGTCTCTTTGGGCCAGCCGATCCGGTGACGCTGGGGCAATTGGCAAAAATTGCGGTGACGGCGGCCGGTGTGGACCCCACCAAATGTCCGACTCAAGTCAAAAATAAAAGTGCCAGTGGCACCTGGGCCGCGATCCACGTCGCCTGTGCAGAATATCTGCAGTGGTCAGCCTTCGTGGACGAAGCGAGCGATATCAACCGTGGAGCCACACGCACGGAAGTGGTGGTGACTATTCTTGAAGCCTTTGGTCGCGAATTCGAAGTCGGTACGGGTCAGCGCTTCCGCGATGTCTCGGCCACGTTCCCCTTGTCAGGTGCAATCGAAGCGGCTGCGCTTGATGGCCTCGTGAGCGGATATGTAAGTACTGAGGGCGAAAGCACCGGGTTTTTTGGACCGTTCGATAACGTCAACCGAGCCGAAGCTTCCAAGATTGTGGCGTTGGCGATCCAGCAGTACGGCGATCAGTAGTCCTGTGGTTTTGCTGCCAACAGTTTTGTCGTAATTGAGTTGCGATGTATTCACCTGGAAACCCTTCGGTATTGAGTGCCGAAATGAGATCTTCTTCCACAATGCCGTTATCAAAAAGACGATAGGCAATCCGGAGAAAAGTTCCACGTCTCTTTCCGTCAAACTGTTCCGCGCACAAGTTAATCTCTTGTTTGTCGCAGGAGATTCTCTTCGGAGGATGATTCTTCACAAAAATGCGATCGAGCTCCTGATCTAAACTGCCATCAAAGATATTTTGTGCAAGTGCCTGATAGGCAGCAATTTCTACGTTCACGATGGCAAGGAGGTCGGGTTTCATTTTTTCTCTATCAGATCCCGTGCCGATTGCTTGATGTCTTTCTTCCAGACTCTTCATAGCCAGTTCAACTTTCTGTCGAGCTTTTCGTTTAAGTAGCTCTAGTAGTGCTCTGCATTGTAATTCATCGTTTTTAACTTCCAGTGCCGGAGCGTGACCATTTTGGCTTTCTCTTGGCTGGAGTAATGTTTGTGGCGTCATGAAATGCATAGTTGAAGTGTCTACTATGGTTGTCAAGACCCTCCTCCTAGGCATGTCAAGTACACGAGTTTTTGGCTTGTGTTAGACCTCATTTCTAATTCCATTCGCCGGATATAAGTTTTTCTTTTTTTAAACGACTCCAACCTTTGATCTGTACTTCGCGAAGTCGTGCGAGAGATTTATCAGTAAACGGCAGCGAAACATACAGAAGTTTTAAGCCGCCATGGTCATGCGCGAATTTCGCTCCTTCATTTTGATTATGATCGTGAATCCGCCGCTGGGGATCGGTTGTTATGCCGGTGTAGTACCTGCCTGTTTGCGCTTGGGCAATATAAACAAACCATGCCATGTATTGCAGAATGATATGTTATTTTCCGAAATCTATTCCAGATTATAGAAATCGAACCGCGAAGTTACATCTTCTTTAAGTTGATCCATAAATTCCCGTTCTATCCGATGGAAGAACAAGAGCCTTGATTCGAGTCGAATAGGCCCTTCGGCAAGTTCAGGGTCATTCGATTCGCATGTCAGTTCTGGACAGCGGATGGTTTACCATGAGTGAGCCATGAACCGTGATGGTTCATGGCGAATCGAATGGTGCAGCCGCCCAGAGTCGAACTGGGACGCCCTATTACGAGCAGGGGATTTTAAGTCCCCCGTGTCTACCATTCCACCACGGCGGCACTACACGGTTCTTAGAATGGCGCTTGCGGGCTAGATCGGCAAGAGCTGCGGTTGAACTTCTATGGCCGGCCGCTCCGCGTGCTCGCCAACCGCTAAGGGTTCACCGGTCACTGGATCGACTTCTTGAGCGAGAAGAATCAAACGACGGAGTGTCGTTCCGACAGGTGTACAGGTCATTAGAGTGCTTAGGCGTTGATCCAGTGGCTGACGCAGCACATCGACGTT
>DATDTQ010000080.1:0-7341 GCA_035290765.1 Candidatus Peribacteraceae bacterium | reverse complement strand
CGCGGAAACGGGAGGCAGATCAGCGGGATGGTACGAGCCATGCCTAGGCATAGGCAAGCCACCCACTGAGATCCATGCATTTCTAGAAACGAGGAAAAGCACGCTCTGTTACAGAGGTCGTAACGGTCGTTCCGCCGGCATAGTGGCTATAGCTGCCTGAAAAGCGAAATTAAAACCCTAATCCGGGGAGAAATAGCGTCTTAGCGCCATTTCTTCGCTTAGGTAAAAGGAATTGCTGAATATGTAATACAATGTCCTAATATCCATACATTCTGTGAAGCATCTTTCACTTATCGCAATGGTTCAGCCTTCTGCCCGTCGGCTGTATCACGCACATCGAACCCGTATTTTTTGATTTCATCACGCAGTTGATCACTCGCCGCGTAGTCTTTTTGCGAACGCGCCTGTTCACGCTTGGCCAGAAGTTCCGTAACTTCTTTGGGAATTTCTTTCACTCCATGCTCCTCAAAGCATCCGAATGTATGTCGAACGACTGCAATAAACTGTTCGACTTCGGCACGCTGCGATGCCGATAGAGATTTCTGATTCCTTGTCCACGCCATATATTCAAACACAACTGCCAGCGCACCAGGAGTGTTGAGATCTGAGTTCATTGCATCGGCAAACATTTTTAAAAAACCGTGTTCCGTTCCAAGTTCCATGTTCCATGTTGTTGAACTTGGAACCTGGAACTTGGAACCTGTCTCACACTCCTCTATCCATTCGACTATCTTTCGCCGGGCCTTCCGGGCATCATCCAGCCCCTTTTGCGTAAATTTGAGCTGTGTGCGGTAATGGACCGAAAGAAAGAGATAGCGCAAATCGAGCGGATCAAAGCCCATGGCTGAAATGTCAGGTACGGTTAACACGTTGCCAAGACTTTTAGACATCTTTTGGGCTTGCCCTGAGCTTGCCGAATGGGCCACCTGTGGTGCCTGTCCTGAGCCTGGACGAAGGGAGCTTGCCTGCCCTGAGGCTCCCGAATGGGTCGAACCAATATCGATGCGCCTTTTGTGCAGCCACAGGCGCACAAAGGGCTTTTGACCACTACTGCATTCACTCTGGGCAATCTCACATTCGTGATGCGGGAAGATGTTGTCTTCGCCGCCCGTGTGAATGTCGATCTGCGTTCCGAGGAACTTGGTACTCATGGCACTGCACTCAATGTGCCAACCAGGGAATCCATAGCCCCAGGGAGAAAGCCAGCGCAGTACATGATGCGCATTTTCGCCGACGCATTTCTTCCAAAGGGCAAAGTCCGCCGGATGGCGTTTGTCTTCGTTCACAGTGATGCGCGCGCCTGCGCTAAGGTTGTCGAGGGTGTTACCCGAGAGCTGTCCGTATTCCGGGAACGTTTCCACCGCGAAGTACACGCCATTCCCCGTTTCATAGGCGTGACCCTTTTCTATGAGTGTTTGGATTGTCGCAATCATCTCCGCAATCGTTTCCGTTGCTTTTGGCCTATAGGCCGGTTCAAGCATGTTTAAGGCCTTCTCGTCCTCTAGGTATTGCTCCGTATATTTGCGGGCAACACTCAGTGGATCAACCTTTTCGACTTTGGCCTGTTTCTCGATTTTATCCTCACCTTCGTCAGCATCTGCGACCAAGTGACCAACATCGGTGATGTTTTTAACGTATGTCACTTGGAGTCCCCTCACCTCTAACCAGCGGCGCAGTAGGTCCGCCATTAAAAAAGATGAATAATTCCCAATGTGCGGCCGTCCGTAAACGGTCGGCCCGCAAGAATACATTTTTACTTTTCCTTGTTCGATCGGCTGAAAGACTTCTTCACGCTTGGTCAGCGTGTTATAGAGCCGTAAATCCCCTGCTGAGGCCATTGGCTTGATCATAGCGAAAAAGGCTTTCACCTCGCCAATCTTTTGATTAAGCCGCCAATCTGTGTTTCCCCATATTCTCGCGATCCTCTGCCTGCCGAACAAGTGCAACACGCTCAAAGCTATCGTGTGTTTCGTCAGCAATTTTTAGAACACGTTGTGTCGCCTCCGCTTGGCCATCCTTAATCCCCTCTCTTAATCCAGGTTCACGATTGATCTTCTCTGTTGCTGCTTGTTCGGCTTCCATTTCTCTCTGTCGAAGCTCCGCTGGCGTGTAGCCGTACGGATTACTAGGCTCAATTGGCACAATTGTGTTTGTTTCATCCATGCCAATATTATAGCAGAGCCCTTACTAAAGGGCAAAAAGGGATGTATAGGCCAAATGACCTCTCATTGACTAATCTCCTGCCTACTCAAATGAGTAGTCTGTGAAACAGCGGAGAGTGGTTAGTCCTCTCCGCTGTTCGCCGACTAGCCAGAAGACTAGGCGACTGCGGAGTTTGCCTGCTCCGCGGGCGGAGTCTTAGCTCCGCGAGTTGGAACCCCATTCGGGCGTAGTTCGCCCCGGAGGATGCGGACATCGCGCGGGGCTTCGAGCGCCAGAGTGACTCTGTTGCTGGCGATGCGGCGCACTTCGAGGACAACATTGTCACCGACATGAATCCGCTCACCGACTTTCCGTGAAAGTACCAACATTGCTTGCTCCTTCGTGGAGTAAAGCGTCCGGCGGCTCCTACTGCCAGTACGTACAATACGTATCAACAGTGGTCCGGACAGATTTAGTGTATCAAATGATATCACTTAATGCAATGATATTTCGTTATGTCAAACTCCAAGTAGAAGCAAATCTAAGCAAATGATATCCTGCAATCCCCTTCCTCATTTGAAATGCCTCGTTCAATTGCCGATATCCGCACCGTGCTTGGTGCTTATGCTGATCTCCTCCTGAATCACGAATGTAAAACGATGGATAAAGCCATGCTTCATCAGCCTGGGCCAAATGTGGCCAAGGAAATTTTTGCGCAGTCTGATCGGAGTCAAAAGGTACAAAAGAATCTCCAAGAACTCTACGGGCATGGGCGTTTAGGCGGAACTGGCTACCTCTCCATCTTGCCGGTTGATCAGGGGATTGAGCACTCCGCGGGTGCCTCCTTTAGTAAGAACCCGGAATATTTTGATCCAGAGAATATCGTGAAATTAGCTATTGAAGGCGGATGTAACGCCGTGGCCTCGACATTCGGTGTTCTGGGGATCGTATCGAAGAAATACGCTGACAAGATTCCTTTCATCGTGAAAATCAATCACAACCAACTGATGACGTATCCGAATGACTTTGATCAGATCATGTTTGGAACCGTGCAAGAAGCCTTTGATATGGGGGCGAGGGGAGTGGGTGCGACCATCTATTTTGGCTCTGCAGAGAGCTCTCGCCAAATTACGGAAGTTGCGGCAGCTTTTGCCGAAGCACACCGGCTTGGCATGTTCACGGTGCTGTGGTGCTACCTGCGCAACAGCGCCTTCAAGCGAGAAAAGGATTATCACTTGGCCGCTGATCTGACTGGTCAGGCAAATCATCTCGGTGTGACGATCGAAGCCGATATCATTAAACAGAAACTGCCTGAGAATAACGGCGGCTTTAAGGCTATGAGCCTGGAAAAGAGCTACGGCAAAACAGACGAGCGTATGTACTCAAGCCTGATCACTGATCACCCGATTGATCTCTGCCGCTGGCAGGTGGCCAATTGCTACATGGGCCGGATCGGCCTCATTAACTCCGGCGGCGCTTCGGGTGACAACGATCTGCATGACGCCGTCAAAACGGCTGTCATTAATAAGCGCGCCGGCGGGACGGGGCTGATCTCGGGACGCAAAGCCTTTCAAAAGCCACGCGAGCAGGGGATTGGGGTTCTTAATGCCATCCAGGACGTGTATCTCTGTAAAGACGTGACGATCGCCTGATACCGCTTCGGTTCCAAGTTTCAGGTTTCAAGTTCAAATATTACGACGCTTTATTTCAGTCTTCTGTAGATATCGAATCAGATTAGAGAGCATTCGACTGATTTTTAAGCAGAGAGCAGTAAGTTCTGAAAATTCTAGATCGGTTATATATCCTTCATCACGAGCATCAAATAAATGTGAACGAACTTCCCCAGCGGAGCGCTTAGCATAGCCAAGAAATTGAACAAATGCATTTGTCGTGTTGGCCTCGCAACCTTCCGCGATGTTCGCACAAATAGACCGTGCAGCCGACGATATTTGATTCACAAAGTTCCAATCAGCACTGGCAGAAGGACGTTTACATATTGATCGGATGGAACGAACCAATGTTCTTGCCTCTTGCCAAGCCTCGATATCTTCAAACGAATGGAATGTTGCCATAATGTTGAAATAGAACCTGCAACTTGGAACTTGGAACAAGTGGAGCGCTGAACTACAGACACTCCACTTGTTGTTGAAAGGATTAAGCTTCCGCCTCGTTTTTCTTGGCGTTAGCCAACGTCTTGCCCACGATGGCGCCGAAGATCTTTTCCAGTTCTTGGGCTTCGCCCAGCAAGCTGAAACGCATCTTCTCGCTGCTTTCT
Organism: Candidatus Peribacteraceae bacterium; assembly: GCA_035290765.1. GTDB lineage: Bacteria > Patescibacteriota > Gracilibacteria > Peribacterales > Peribacteraceae > DATDTQ01. The sequence goes on along the minus strand of DATDTQ010000080.1, from coordinate 2,924 downwards.
TCCAGGTTTGCATCGAGGAGATGCAACCAGTGCACGGAGTGCTTGGCTTCCTTGCGGCAGTCACCGACTTGCCGCAAAAAATCTTGGCGGGTGGGCGCCTCGTCCGCGCTGATGTAATGCGAGCCAATGGCTCCGGACGCGTAGACCAGGCGACGGCAGTCGCCGAGGCTGGCAATGGTGCGAGGCGTCTTACGCACAAACGTGCGGACCTCTTTGGCAAAGCGCGTTGTGCGCTGGAGTAAATCCGCTTTCCGCTTATTGAGTTCCGATCTTGCGGAGGGGGACTTGCCCGCCGAAGCCGCTTTAGCGGCGGAGGTGGGGCCGGTGGTGGTGGATGAAGATGGCATAGCTCCAGCATATTCACCTGAACACGTTCTAATAGATCCCCTTGTGAAGCCCTTCATTCATTTCTCATGATCATATTGATGTAAAGCCAAAAGAAAGGTTCCTGAATGCCCTGGAACGACGGTTGCAAGTTCCATGTTACAGGTTCATTTCAATGAAACTTGGAACCTGTAACTTGTAACAGCCAAGGCTAAAAATGCTTCCTATTGACGATAACCTGCTGCCCAATTGCAAATAGTGTTGAGACAAGCCAGTACAGCGATACGGCCGCCGGGAATTGGAAAGCAAAGACAGCGATCATAATAGGCAAGCCATAGAGCATCATGCGCTGTTGCATCTGCTGCGCTTGATCAACCTCGCTCTTGGGCTTCTCTTCGGTCACATCGATGATCTCTTCTTTCCCGCCTTTCTTCTTTCTGGCGATCAGGAAACTTAATTTAAGCTGGATGAACTGCGTAGCTGCCAATAGTGGCGGGAAAAGAATCGAACTGGGCAACAATAAGTTGAGCCCTAAGAAGAGGGGATTGAAGGTCCATGTTAAGTGGTCATACATGGGATAAATAAGGTGTCGGGACAGCGCCAGGTGTGACCCATCTCTGATGACATAAAACAAACCGATAAGCACCGGGAACTGCAGCAGCATTGGTAAGCACGATTGAAACGGATTCACTTTTTCTTTCTTCCAAAGAGCTAACGTTTCTTTATTGAGAGCTTGCGGATCATTCTTATGCTTCTTCTTGAGCTCTTCCAGCTTCGGCTGCAGCTCCTGCAGCTTCTTCTGCCCTTCCAGCGCGTGCTGGGTTGGAATGAAAAGTAGCAATTTCACGAGCACCGTCAGAATAATGATGGACCAACCGAGGTTGTGATCAGGCAGTAAGGAAGCAATGAAGACCAGTAAGTTGAGCAGCGGCTTTGTGACAAACGTCCGAAAGAGCTTGGTGATAAAGCCAACGTCGCCAATCTGGAACGTAACGGTGCTCACTCCCTGATCATCCTGATCAGGCTGAGTAGGCGCTTGCGTAGTCGTTGCTAAGCGTAGCTCGTACGTTCCGACCTGGTTAAACAAAGCATACTTCCAAGGGGCAAGATCGATTTTCAGCTTACTGCCGGGCTCAACCGATGTTTGATACTCACAAGGCAGGCTTGTCCCGGTCGCGGTCAGCGGCTCCGTTTCGGGAGAGCGATAGACTTCGAAGGGTGGCAAAGGGCAGCGTTGCGCCAAAGCAAAACCTGAAGCTGTCTGATTTTCAATTGTTACAATCGGTGCGTTTCCCTGACTAACGTTATTATCTGAAACACTCAGGAGAATTCGCCCGTTCGTAGATACATCTGGCTTATCCGGAAAGAAGTAATTCGTCGCCAGCTGCGTGCCTAAATAAACGAGCGCAAAAATCGCCGCAAAACGGAGAAACGAAGATGTCTGCTTGTCAGCCATGGCATGGCAGCGGGGAAGGCGCGACGGCTATCATGGCAGATCAACGTAGAGGTATCTATCGTGCAATCGCTGCCGTGCCATGAGAAACGTGCGCAAGAAAGGACTCAATATCGGCTCGGATCTCTCCGAAGTCGGCCTCAAGGCTAGAGGAACGGGGGGCGAGCAACAACTGAAGCGTGGGGAGATTGCGATGTTCTTTAAGAGCAACTCTGAGGGCTTCACGACAGCGCCGGCGCATGCGGTTGCGGCGAACCGCCGATTTATCGAGTTTGCCTGACACGACGGTGCCGACATATAAAGCTGAGACGGCTGGATTGATGTTTGGATTCCGGGGCGCGCCAGGCGCGTAGCGGACGGAGCAATGCTTACCCTTCCACAGGTTGCCCTGCTTCAGCACACGATCGACGGTTTTTCGGCCGCTTAAACGTCGTAAGTCCATACCAGTAACATTGCTAAATTGTGACATTGGAGCAAGCAATCCCTAACAATTTAGCAATGGAACAATGTAGCAATGTTTAAAATATTGTAGGCTAAAGGCAATGACAAAGCTTTCCGCCACCGACGTCCGGCATATTGCCAAGCTTTGCCGGCTGACCCTCAGCGAGACTGAAGTCGAGAAATTTACGACAGAATTGACTTCAATTCTTACGTATATCGAGCGGCTTCAGAAAGTTGATACCAAGAACGTGGAAGCACTGGGCAATGTGACCGGACTGCACAATTCATTCCGGGAGGACAATGTTCGCAGTGGGGGGCCTACTCGCGATGAGTTACTGGGCTGCAGTCCACTGCCGATTGTTGAACAACAGATTCAAACCCCATCTGCACATGGCTAACTTTTTTACCGCTCATAACGCCAAGACGCGTTCCACGTTGCAAGTTCCACGTTCCAGGTTTCAAACGAGCAACTTGGAACCTGCAACCTGGAACTTTTCCCAAAGAAAAAAAATATGATTTCGTCACTGACAATTGCAGAGGCTAATCGGAAACTCCGCGTCAAGGAGGTTAGTTCCGCCGAATTGACCCAGGCATGTATCGAGCGAATTGAAAAAATAGATGCGAAATTGAATGCCGTCATATACAGAAACTTTGAATTTGCGCTCAAGGAGGCAAACGCGGTCGACAAGAGGGGGGTTTTCGACGA
>DATDTQ010000079.1:0-4059 GCA_035290765.1 Candidatus Peribacteraceae bacterium | reverse complement strand
AGCACCCGTTTTTCATCCAGGAAAAACCGGCAAATCTCCACGGACTCGACGAAATCTTTTCTTTCCAACTCTTCCAGCTCTTTCTTCTTGGCTTCCGGCCATGCCCACTTGGCGTACATCCTTTCGGCCTGCCGCATTTCCTCTTCGATTTTCAGCTTTCTCTTTTCGGTGCTTACCTTCTTTACCTTCCCGATGTCCAGTTGGACAATCGCACGCCCGTTCCGTGTCGGAAATTGCCTAACGCGAATCAGGGTGCCGGGGACATAACAAGCATCTGTAACATGATGGCGCACCACCTCGATATACGGATTGCCCTTTACTTCCATCGGGGCAGATTCTCCCCGCCCTTGTGAAACCCACGCGCCCTTTGGAAGGCCGCGTATGGCAAACCCCAGACTGGAAGAATCTTCCGGCTCGGGAGCCATCCGCGCCAGCGATTCAGGCATGTCGCCACGATAGTAATGAGCACAGCCGATTTCCGCCCACAGGCGCTTGTCGTCGTAGACCTTAGAGAAACCGAGACTATCGAATCTCTTTTTTGCCTCGGTTGCCGGGATAACGTGGGCGACTTCGCCGATCATGGGGGCTGGTCTTTGGAAAACATCCAGACCTTCTCTTCAGTCTTCAAGAAGTTCCCAGGGTAAATACCCAAGCAACTCCAGTAGTTTATAAACGTATTTTTGGCGTAAGAGAATTCAACCTCTGCATGTGCTGGCACGGAAGCAACGAGAACGATGCTTACACAGAATGCAAAATACCGCAGCTTGCCCATGATTTATTACTCCCTCTGTCGATCATGGAAACGAAAGATGACAGCATCGCAATCATCTCCCAAACGGATTGCGAATCATCACAGAAATTAATATGACTCTGAGCTAACCCGCATTTTACGGACAAGCCGCTACTGGTTCCGCTTCTCAGCGGGAACAGCTTTGCGCACGACAAAGGGGGTGCCGGTTTGCTCGGCCAGTTGGCGCGCCTTCTCGGCGGCGCGCATCAGGGCTTGCGGAACCTTTTGCAAGTCAGCGTCTTTCAAATGCGAAACAGCTACTGATTTCATTTGTTCTGTCCTTCCTCTATCAAAGCAGCAGGTGTGTCGGAATTATCGTATAGCTGCCAGCCATTCACCAGCAACTTGTAACGCTCGAAATTGGCAATGCCGTGCGCATAACGGCGACGGATGACATCTACAGGAATATTGTGGCCGCCCTGCCTCACACGGGTCGCCACGCGTTCGATTGCCATCTCGACATCCGGCAATGACAAAAAGATCAACTTCACCACGTAACCAGACGCACGCCATGCAGGAATCATCTGCGCATAAGTCAAACCGGAAAGCGTCGTCTCAAAAGAAAAACTCTCTCCGCGTTTCGCATAGCCTGCAATCGTTTCCAGCATTATCCGCCCCGCCTTGAATGCCGCCAGATCAGGCGCGAAAGGCGACAGCCCGGCGGCGATCAAATCGGCGTTCACAAAATTTGGCAACTCCGCATCAGTCGGCAAGAACTCGCGCGCAAAGGTCGTTTTGCCTGAGCCGTTCGGCCCGGCGATGATGACGATGCGTTTGTTGTGTGCCGAGGTGCTCATGATTTCCTTCTAGCGCAAAACTATTGCGATGCTGACCCTGTTGGTTCTATGGAAGACGGTATCTACGCGGGTTTTGGTTCCTAATTTTCCGCACAGCAATATTGAAGAATTAAAGGAAATGAATATAACCGGTCACTAAGCTTTGCCGTAGGGTTTTCAGGAATCAACAACCCTACATGCGTAAAGAAAATAATAAACCGTCCGAATTCATGATCCTCACTCTCCCAGTTGATGTATTCCTTGATTTTTCCGAGTGACAACTTCTTGCAACTTTTGGGGTTTGCAGTCGATGCATAAAGGCGATCAACAAACAAATGCCAGTCACGATTCAGATGCGAAATTGTTTTTCGCGCAATCTCTTGAGTTTTTCTGTACCCCAAAGAAACGTGATCTTTCAAAACAACCTCATACTCATGGGCCACATTTTGAGCGATGAGGGCTTTATCCGAGTTCTTCGAATAGTAAGCAACGCTTTCCTCAATAACATGCTGCAAAAAAAGAAGTACTAGACGCGGATTTGGAGTAACACCTCCAAGATTAAAATGAGTCGCAAGAAATTTGCCTATCGAAATTTCCTCTTCTTTGCATGTAGCATTTTTATGGATAATTTTTGATGGAAAAATAGAAGTAATAACTGCAAGATAGATGTCATCTTCAAGATTGGTTTTTCTCGCGGAACGTGGAGTTTTCCTGAAAATATGCCAACGGACTTTGGAAAAAAGAAATATCGCTCTTCCAATTAAAGAAAAAGCCTCTCTGGCAGTTGTTGGCTTGCTGCGAAGCAAATCTTTGATTTGCTCCTTCAGATTTGGATCCACATCAAGCAGTTCACCTGCCGCGGATCTATATTCAAGCTCAATTCCACACTTCTGAAAATTATAGTGAAGGCGCCGAGCGACAAATTCCTTTATTTCCGCATCAGACCAGGTAAGCCGGACAACTTTAGGCGAAATCTTGTCGTAACCAGTTGTTTCAAAGTTCATTCTTTCAAACAAGTCGGCGCGCAAAAATATTTTTAATTTTATTTGCGGCAGGGTGTAACACTGAACACACTCGAGCAGAGATTGGATGTTTAGCTTTTGGTTCTCATAGTCCAAACCAACCACAAAGTCATCGACTTTATCTACTAGAACAATAACTAAATAATTTTTCGGCTTAAGATATTTTACAACACGATCTCTTAGCGCATTTATTTCATGATCCGTAATCTTTCTGGCCCTAGCCGAATCATTTTTTGTGGATTCAACGCTAAGAGTAGGTGTGACGCTTCCCGATTGATCAACTTTAACCCCACCTGTTAGCTTAAGCGAAGACAAAAAACTTCCTATAGAGAACCCTTCTGCCACAGTAACGCCAAGTACTGCTTGGAACTCTGTAATTAGCGTCTTTAGTTCAAGATTTTCGTTATCCTCCTCAACTAACTTTGCAAGCGTTTTCCCCAGAATACATATTTCCCAAAATAATCTATATTTTCCAAACTTCTTTCTTCCTTGGCTTTCGAATCGCTCCTCAACAACATTTGCAATGTTCTGATACTCAAAATCATCATCAATCGCCACAATGAATTGCTTCTTGATTCTCTTCTTCTCTTGCGCGTCGAGAGTAAATTTGTATATACCGTCCGAAACTAGTTTAAACAGTGCAGACTTTCCCGCTCCACGTTCACCCAAGACAATACTCTTTGTTCCAGCAAGAAATTCTCTGACACCTCTGATTGGCAATGGGCAGTGCTCTAACAATGGGTCACTTTTCGCCTCAGGATCCCCAAAGTTAAACTCAATCAGTTTAGCGGTATCGAATGCAGCTTTGTCTTTTCGCTTTGAATCGTTCATAGCCCACCCCTACACGCAACAATAAGCATTGAAAATTTAAGCGGGATGTTCAGCATCACATTTGTTTTCAGTAAACAATTGTGACCACGCTTTTTCATCACCCTTTCACCACGCCATCCAGACCCAACCCAAGTATCGCCGCATCGCGGGTTAACAGCGTCAGCCTTTCATCGCATGCCTGCGCAATGAGCAAGCGGTCGAACGGATCGGCGTGTGTGCAAGTCAGGCTGCGCGAAGCCTCAATGTGGCGCGGAAGGATGGGCAACAGCACAAAACCTTGCGCTTCCAGTTGTTCGGTCAGTGAACCTTGCGGTAAAGGCAATTTGCCTTTGGCATTCTTGAGGGTCATTTCCCACATGCTGGCGGCGCTGACGACGATTTCTGATTTGGTGATGATGCGCTGTGTCGCCTTGCCCAAGCGGGCATCTGCCGTCATCCACCAGTAGAGCAGGTGGGTGTCGAGCAGATAGCGTTTCAAGGCAGTTCACCGCCGGTCATCTCTTCGGCAATAGCTGCATTGGTTTTCGGCGAGTCCCAATCGGATTTTGCCTTGGGAAGCCCCGCCCATGCGCCCGGCTTGCGAGCGACCGTTTGCGCGCCGATTTTGACCAGCCTGACGACAGGAACGCCCTTGTTGGCA
>DATDTQ010000078.1:0-5564 GCA_035290765.1 Candidatus Peribacteraceae bacterium | reverse complement strand
GAATCTACCTCTCGCTGATGAAGAGGGCGTCACAGTCCTCGGCGAAGCCGTGTTCCGGGGCGAGCGCCGGCGCTTTGGCGTTCGGCCAGACGACCGGCGCCGGCACATCTACATCATCGGAAAAACAGGCATGGGGAAATCGACCTTGTTGGAAAATATGATCGCAAGTGATATTCAAGCGGGAAGAGGCGTCGGCGTTATCGATCCGCACGGCGATCTCATTGAAGCGGCTCTCCGTAACATTCCCAAGGAGCGCAGCAATGATGTGGTCTTATTTGACCCGGCGGACCGCGACTGGCCCATTGCTTTTAATATTCTTGATTGCCCTGACCCCGATCAGCGTGTGCTCACTGCGTCTGGGCTTATGAGTGTTTTCTTCAAACTCTGGCCGGACGCCTGGAGCGGACGTATGGAATATATCTTACGCAATACATTGCTGGCGCTGCTCGACCACGAAAATTCCTCCATGCTCGGCATCATGCGCATGTACGCGGACAACGCGTACCGGCGCAGTGTCGTCGAAACGGTCAAAGATCCCACGGTACGCAGTTTTTGGCAGGATGAATATGAAGGTTGGAGTGAAAAGTACCGCACCGAAGCGATTGCCGCTCTGCAAAACAAGATCGGCCAGCTGCTCTCTACACCCGTGATTCGTAACATCGTCGGCCAAGTCAAAACGAAACTGTCGGTTCGACACGCCATGGACACAGGCAAGATCGTTTTAGTGAATCTCAGTAAGGGTCGCTTGGGTGAAGATACCTCTGCGTTCCTTGGTTCCATGCTGGTCACCAAATTCCAGATTGATGCCATGAGCCGGGCGGACATTCCCGAGAGCGAACGGCGCGATTTCTTCCTTTACGTGGATGAGTTCCAGAATTTTGCCACGGCTTCATTTGCAGCCATTCTTTCCGAGGCACGGAAGTACCGGTTGGCGCTGACCATGGCCAACCAATACGTGGGCCAGCTCATCATCGGCGAAAAGAGCACCCAGTTGCGCGATGCCGTCTTCGGCAACGTCGGCTCGCTCCTCAGTTTCCAAATCGGTTCGGAAGATGCGGAATTGCTCAGCCAACAATTTGAGGAAGCCGTTTCGCCGAACGATATTTTGAGTCTACCGAAGTATCACGCCTATGCGCGCCTCCTTGTGAACGGAACCGCCAGCAAACCCTTTTCCGTTTCCACGCTGCCGCCGCCTGAAGGGAAGCAAGATGAAGTGCGGATCGAAACGTTTCGGCGCCTTTCCCGCGAGCGGTACACGGAAAAGCGAGCGACCGTCGAGGAAAAGATCACTCGGTGGGCCGCCGCGGCGTCGGAAGCGAAAAAAGGGGCCGTTAAAGCGGAAAAAGCGAAGGAAAAAGAAGAAGAGGAAAAGGTGAAAGCCAAGAAGAAGGGGATGACACTCGAGGCCTACCGCCAATGGCGTGACCGGGAAATGTCTCTCAATGACTTTAATGCTCTTCGCAAACGCAAAATGATCGGAGAGGGGTTGTCAGCTGAGGAGGTCGGTAAAATGGAGGGACTTGAGAAGCAATTATTGGCCACTGGCGGGGTGCCAGAACCCAGTAAGACGCTGCTTATGGAGATCGAGAAGAAGCAGAAAAGCGGCAGCCAAGGCGTATAAAGCGAGATTTACAGCTCCGGAGCGCCGCCTTACACTGTTGCTAATGCCTTCTTCAACGCGCAAAGGCTTCACTCTTGCGGAGCTTTTGTTGGCTATCGGAATCATGGGGACTTTGTCGACGATTGTCATCGTCGCTTTAAACCCTCAACAGCAACTTTTGGCATCGCATGACGCGCGGCGGCGCGTGACGGCGCGGCAACTCCGCGATATCGTTATCGAAGGGCAGCTGGCAGGCGAGCTGCCCGTTGGCATTCCTCAAGGTGCCGCTAATGCGAAAGCCATTTGCGCGGCCGGGGTCACCGGTAATCCCAATTGCGTCAGGCTGGACACGCTCAGTACTGTTGAGACCGATTTGTTGGCCCTTGTACAAAGGGATCCGGCAGAACCGGACGAGGATTTTTTGGGCTATGAAATTTATCTCCAAGACGACTCAGTCGTCGTCGAAGCCGGTTATCTGGGCGTATTGCCAGGTTCGGGTGGGGGAGACAATGTGACGATTGAGAGCGACACGCTTTTGGCATATATCGCCCAGAATCAGAACTCGCCTCTGGCCACGAGCGGCGCCGGAGCTGGTTCCACCAATACGCCGCCGGCGACGCAGGGAGCTGGTTTCACGCCATCAAATACGCCAGGAGCTCCGTCTGACGCTTCGGTTACGCCATCTAATTCGCCGCCTGCGATTTCTGATAATTCAGGAGCGCCGATTGATCTGACGATGGCCCGAGCCGCGACGATCGATGTGACGCATAACGGTGCAACTACGTGCTCGGTGATGGCCCCGTTCGATTCCATTGCCTGCGACGTCGACGGCTTCGACTTCCAGACGGATGTGATAACTACTACTGATGATTTCAGTATTACGACGGATGACGGAGTCAGTAACGCTTTGTCGGCGAACAGCTGGATCGTCGAGCAAATCAGCGATACGCGTCCAGGAAACGCTGACAATCCTCAGTTTCCGATGATTTTTAATAACGAGCTTTACTTCGCATCAAATAACGCAAGCGGCTACTCAAAATTCTATCGAACAAACGGGGCAGATATAGTACAAGTGAGCAATATGTTGTTCGGGCCTGACGACCCTGTCAATCTGGCAGTTTTTAACAATCAGCTCTACCTCCGTGCCAGAAAATTCAACGTGAGCACTAAATTATTTAGAACAGATGGGACGAACATCATTCAAGTAAGTGATACACGGGGAGGATCAGAATTTTCCGATGCTCCTGCAAATGTTCTAGCATTCGGGAATGATCTGTTCTTTATTTCTAACAACACCAGTGGCTATTCTAAACTCTACAAAACGGATGGAACAACTGTTACCCAGGTGAGCAACACTCGGTCTGGGAATTCCGATTCGCCACAAGGTCTCACTATTTTTGGCAGTGAACTTTTTTTCACTGCTAATAACTCCAATGGTCACCGCGAACTTTATAAAACTGACGGTTCGACAGTAACAAAAGTTGGCGAAACCTGGAGTGGCAATCCCGACAATCCGCAGTGGCTGAGGGTTTTCAACAATGCCTTATACTTCAGCGCCAATAATGCAAGCGGGCACGCTAAGTTATTTAGGACTGACGGTTCAGTTGTCACCCAAGTCAGCAATACGCGCCCCGGTAATGCCGATGTGCCGCAATACTCGCTGGTTTTTAATGGTGAACTTTACTTTGCCGCCGCCGATCAGACCGGCCAGATTAATCTTTTTAAAACAGATGGATCAACCATCTTGAAAGTAACGAATAATAATGATGCCACGAACCAACTCATAGCATTCAATGATGAACTTTTTTTCGTTGCCAATGATAGCAATGGGAATAGTAAGCTGTTTATGACCGATGGCTCAACGGTGACTCAAGTCAGCAATACTTTTAGTGGTGGGAACGATTCCGTTACAGGACTGACTGAATTTGACAATGAGCTGTATTTCCGAGCGAATAATGGCAGCGGTTTGAGCAAGCTTTTTAAAACCGACGGCACGCTTGTTTCACAGGTGAGCAACACAAGACCGGGCGGGTCGGACGCACCCAATTATTTGATTGAATATAACAGTGCTTTGTACTTTAACGCCGCGAACGCGAGCGGGTATACAAAGCTGTTCCGTCTCCGCTCGCAATAAAAAGCGTTTTCTGCTATGATTTGAGTACACAAACACACAGTAATGACCAAAAACAGAAAACTTTTTCTTCTTTGTGCGCTGAGCTTGAATGTTGCCGTTAGCTCTCTGTTGGTGGCTCAACTGATTACATTTGGCGAGCGGGCGGACAGACGCTCGCACCGCCTACGTTTTTCTGAGTGGAATTACGCAGAGAAACTGGCTGACATCAAGGAGCGACTGGAGCGATTTCACGGAGCCGCGCCAGAACGGTTTTCCAGAGGCGTGTATCTAACAGCTACGAGTGCGGCGAATGACGCAAAACTGAATGATACCTTCGCGTCACTGCGCGACGCCGGTGGATCAGCCATTGTCATTGATGTGAAAGGTTCGAACGTGTACTTCATGCCGATGACTTCGCCTTTAGTTGAGGAATTTAAACTCCATCGGCCTATGTACGACCTGCCGGAAATCGTGAAGCTTGCACATGAACATGGTGTTTATGTCATTGCGCGCTTCATTGTCTCCAAAGACCCGTTACTTTCCGGCGCACATCCGGATTTTCGGATTACCAGTCCGAAAACCGGTGCACGCATCGGTGAGACGTGGGTTGACCCGTCGCATCCGACTGTCCTTGAATACAATAAGCAAATCTTGCGCGATGTTTTAGCGGCGGGTGTTGATGAAGTGAACTTTGATTACATTCGCTTCCCAACGGAATGGTCACCACAGCAAATTGGGATGACGCGTGAAGAAAAAACGGCCAAAGTTGAGGCATTTATTCGCATGGCGCGCGGTTTGATCGACTCAGAAGCACCGTCAGTACGTCTGGGCATTAGCACATATGCCATTATTGGTTGGGGTTACGACGTTAATGTTTCTGTTTTAGGCCAAGACGTTGCTCGTTTTGCTCCGCTCGTGGATGTTATCTCGCCAATGGCTTATCCAGCAACATTTGCCGAAGGGGCATACTACAATCCTGCCAAGCACCCGATAAGTCGGATGTACTACCTCGTGTATCAAACACTCAAAGGGTATGCCGAAGCCATTGGCCCCGAACAAGCTCATAAACTTCGGCCGTGGATCCAGGGATATGGCATCACAGTGAAAAATGCAACTGACCAGATTCAAGCCGTTTATGACGCAGGCGGTTGCGGCTTCCAATTCTGGAACGCTGGCAACAACTACAGCCCGGTGTATCAGGCAATCGCAATAAAACGGGAGTTACCGGCTCATTGTGTAGGTGTACATGAGTAGAGCATTTGCGTGACCGCCATTTACTGGTAGCATCAAAAGCCCTTTTCAATGAGCACCAACCGCGACTCACCAACGGAAATTGCCAATATAAGTGATCGTGAAATGCTGATTTGGCTCGAAGCTCAGACCAATGTTTCAACTGCTCATTATCATGCCATTGTAAAGAGAGTGAATCAGATGAAGATGTTCTACGAAGAGGGTTGTCGATCATTGCTTCGGCTCCGTAGCACTAGCAAAAGCGCTGCATCCGAGCGGCCATATCACTCTCAAATGTCGGCAAAACCGCAAAAAGCTGAAGGCAAACCAAAAACGCCGGGCGCTCACCACCGGGTGAAAGGAAAATAAGGGAGTTCGTTTCGGAAGCAGGGATTATGGTAGCCACGCCGACTCCGAGGGGACTCATAGAGTAGCGAAGCGGGGAACCAACGTGGTTCAGCCGGCAAAAGCCACAGCGAGTGCAACAACCTTCCGGGAGCCAAGAGGGCCTTCAAGTATCAGCGTCGAGCCCCGGGCACCACAATGGGTGCGGGGCAGCGAGGAAATGCGATACAAGGGCGTCACTGAGCGGTGGAGATGTGTCGGGCAGACTCAATCGAT
>DATDTQ010000077.1:0-7556 GCA_035290765.1 Candidatus Peribacteraceae bacterium | reverse complement strand
GCTTCTGGCACAGCAAAGTGCAAATATTCGATTCGAATGGCGGCATTTTCCGCTCCAGTCGATCCACATCTACGGGCTCCCTGCAGCTATGGCGGCCGAATGCGCGGCAGACCAGGGGAAGTTTTGGGAGTTTGTTGATCTGGCGTTTGAAAAGCAGACAGAGCTCAATATCGAACAGCTTTCGAGTTGGGCCAAAGAATTGGGATTGGACATGGACGTGTTTGACCGCTGTCTCCGCTCCGAAATTAAGAAAGATGCGGTTTGGGCCGAATACAACGAAGGACGTGATCGCGGAGTCAGCGGCACCCCCACTTTCTTCGTGAATGGGCAGCGCGTCGACAGCAGTCTGGAGGCCATTACCACAGCGATCAATGAGGCGGGGGCGGGGTTCAACCAACGTCTTTGATCCACTAAGCCGCTAACGAGTAACTTGCATTAGCCGGAGCATCGGTAGCTTTCTTCGGTGTCTTCTTGGCTCCGCGCATGCCCGCTTTAATACGCCAGCCTATATTTTCGACTATGTACGCATGAGTTGCATGGTCCAAATAGGTTGGTACCAAAATAGTCCAATATTTGAAGAGTGTGTTATCCTGTTGGGTTTCACATTTCGCAACAAAAGCGGCATGAGCACCTGGGCTATTGCCTATATGTACTATCGACGGTGCGTTTTCTCCTTTTTTGTGATCCCGAATAGCTGAACTACCGTAGCCTGGAACAAAATTATTCTCATAACTGCGTCCATGACCATGTCTTACCACATTTTCTGTTTTCTGCTTGGCTTTCTCTCGGAGAATAGTTTCCTCTGATTCATTAAGGTATCCATTTTTGTATGCCCAATCACGATTGTACGAGGCTGCGAATAACGCGCTTACGGTTCCATAACCCTTTTCTATGGCTTGAGATGTTAAATCATAAAAACCGGGGGAAATACTACGAAGTTCACTCATGGCTTGCTCTTGATCATTCTCCGCGTCGTATTCCTTACTGGTCAGCGATTGCTGCCAGTCATGTTCGGCGCGGTGCGTTCGCAAGAATGTTTCCATAGATTGCAGATCCCGTTTTTGTTCATCCGTGAGCGGAAGCGAGCGGGTTTTTTTAATCAAGTACTCGGCGGAAGCCCAGTCGTGCATGTCGAGTTCACGGCGAATGTCTCCGAACAGATTGTTGTTGGGTTTTTTTTCATTAAGACGTCGCTCAGCTTCTTCGACATAAGCCAGACGCGCGTCGTAATGCCAATTGAGAAAAGAACTCACTTCTGCGAATTTGAAACCGGTGAGAAGTCTCCCTGCTTGGTGAACCTTATCAATGACATTGAAGCGACGACGAACATCAGTCCAGTTTCTAATATAGGTAGGTAGAATTTTCTCGAGAATGGTTTGAATTTCCTTAGCGCTCCGCGGTCGATCAAACAGACGATCAAGCCATTCTGCCATGTTTGCTTGGCTCATTGCTCCGTCTTTCACGGCACGATGTAGCACCGTAACCGCTTGGACCCGTAAGGGGTGTGGCTTTCCTGTTGTTTTCAAGCTTTCCTTGGCCATTTTCAACAACGCAGATCGGTCATTGTAATGAAGAGCCAAAAAAGTTTCTTCATTCAGGAGTATATTCAGCTGTGGCAAATCTTCTTTTGATAGGTTTTTTACCCGTGAATCTGCCAAAAGTTTTTGCCTCTCACCGGCTACTACTGCCGCATTTTTAAGCCGGATGGGCAGTTCTCGCCGCACGAAGGATTCCTTTTGCTTATAGCCGACAGCAGGATCCCGGAAATTTTTTAGCCATTTATCGCGGGAAGACGAAGAGATGGCTTTATTTGCCACAGCTTCATGCAGTAGTTTTTCCATTTCGCTGACTAGTTGGTGTGCAGATTCCATTTGTCTTTCCCAAAACCCACTTTTGATACCGTGAAGCCAATTATTTAGATCGGTTTCATCTAACTTTGATACATCTTTAGTTTCAAGCTCTACGATAGGTCGAAGCAAAGCATCTCGTTCTTGTTCTGAAGCGGCGCCTAATTTGTAGTATGTAATACGGTTAAAATTAATCATGTACTCAATAATGCGGCGTCTCTTTCTTTCTCTACTGTCAAAATTGGTGGTTCTATCTGGGTCAGCAGGACTATTTTCCCTACGAGTTTCTGCAGCGGATAAGGGCATGGCGGATTTTCATTCTCTAGCAGATGAAGTGTAACTGCAATTTCTTTGCGCGGTTTTTCCGCTCGTGTACGCTAGCACTCTATCCAGCTTCATATGATTCTCTCTGACCACGATATCAAGAAGGAAATCGCGGCGGGTCGTGTCAAAATTACATCGTCCCAGCCGGCGCTCTTTGAACATATCCATGCGAGTTCCATGGATCTTCGTCTCGGTCATACATTCAAGCTCTACGAGCATAGCCGGTTTGCCGTGCTTGACCCGATGCGCCCGGAGTCGTTCATCAACAACATGCGCACGATTGAGGTGCTGGAGGGGGAGCCGTTCATCGTCCAGCCGGGTGAATTCGTCCTCGGGGTCACGCAAGAAACGCTCAAATTGCCCGATGATTTGGTCGCTCGCGTGGAGGGCCGCAGTTCTCTAGGGCGCTTGGGCATTATCGTCCACTCGACGGCCGGCTTCGTTGATCCTGGCTTTGAAGGCACGATTACACTCGAGATTAGCAATCTCAACCGTCTGCCAGTGGCTTTGTACCCGGGCATGCGGGTGTGCCAGTTGGCATTTGAACGGATGACAGGCCCTGCGGAGACACCCTACAATCTAAAGCCGCACAGCAAGTACCAAGGCCAAATTTTGCCGGAAGAGAGCCGTTTGGCGCTGGATCCGGAGTTCGCGGAGCGCCTCAAAAAAGAGGCAGTCCGTAAGCTGTTAAGTGAACCTTTACATCCACCAAAGTGATGGTAAAATATGAATGATGGTTAACATGAGTGATGCCGGCAAGGGAATGTTCGCCGCGTTGGGCAGGTCACATGAACTTGAAGAGCACACGCTTGCCCCCTTCACTCAAATGGTTCAAGACGAAGTTGAGCATGTCGTTCAGTTTGAGAGCGGTGTTCAATGGGTCAGAGACCATCGGGCAGAGTTACGATTCCTCGCGGCTCGGGGTGTCCAAACTGATAAAGACAAGCTATTTCTTACACAAGCACTCATTATTTTGGAACCAGCAATTAGGATTTTGGACTTGGCGGAAGTCGATAAAGAAGTGCCTTTGTGGCACAACGATTACACGACGGTCATCTGGTTGCATGACGTCCTGGAAACAGCTCAGCGTTTTTTATCAACAGAAAAACGGGTGCATATCCCTGAAATACCCGAATCGATAAGAAAGAGACTGCCGGTATCAATCGACGTCACTGCGGGCAACGCGTAGCATCTGCTTATGCACATTCACTCGAGTCGGATTCTCTTTGAGGACGAACATTTATTGGGAGTAAACAAATTGAGCAATGAATTGGTTGTCAAAGGCAGTGGCACTGTTGGCAAACTGCCGCTGTTTGATTTACTGCGCAAAGATCATCCAGGTTTACGAGCTGTCCATCGCTTAGATTTTGAAACCTCTGGCGTGGTTGTGTTTGCCAAAAGCAAACCAGTCGAAAAGGCGATTATTGAAAGTAGCTTCGCCGGTTGGGAAAAAACATATCACACACTTGTCGTGGGCCGGCTGCCCCGAGACGAAGGTGTGATTCGCGCACCGCTGCCGGCGCGGGGCGGGGGAAAGGTACCGGCGGAGACGCGGTACCGCGTCCTGCATCGGTTTGTAAACTCCTCGGAAGTGCTCGTGATTATCACGACGGGTCGTCATCACCAAATCCGGCGGCATTTCCAATTCATGGGCCATCCACTCGTGTTGGACCATATTTATGGCAACAAGCCCTTTAACCGTGTTTTCACGCAAGAATTCAAGCTGCGGCACTTCTTTCTGCACGCTGAAGCGGTAAGTTTTCCCCACCCAATGACAAGTAAACTAGTCAATATTGAGGCACCACTGCCTTCCATTTTTCTAAAAATGTTGCAAAAACTTAAATCTGGCTCAAGAAATTGAGTACATTTAGTGTTCAATTTTGAGATTATAAACACAGTTTAATGGCTGATCGTTCGTTAATAAGTGCAGAGTCCAGGAAATCGGAGAGATTGTAATTATGTATTATACAATATTTAAGGAAAATGACACTACACAGGCTCGGTCTCATTCGTAGACTCCGCCCGTTCTGCGTATTTCCTTTGCCAACCTCCGGCGCACGTTCCTTGTGCCATTGCAGCAAAGCCCGCTGCTACGGCATATGCTGCTGATCACTGTGTTTTGCATGGTGATGCTTTTGGGAACACCCACGCTCGGCTAAACATGGAAGGCAAACCTACGGTTTTCCTCCCATGAGCCCTCCTTTCCCTATAGGGAGTCGCTCCAGCCTGGCAAAGCCAGGCTTCGCGATTCTTTTTTGATTTGTCTCTTTAATCACTAGACCTCCTATATGAGGAGAACTTCACTACTTAGCTCCTGCTATACTTCTGCCCGATGCGCGTGCTTTCTGCCATGCAGCCTTCGGGGCGGCTCCACTGGGGCAACTACTTTGGTTCCATGCGTCCAAACTTGGAGCTGGCGACCAAAGCCAACGAAAGCCTTTTCTTTATTGCCGATCTACATGCTCTCACCACCATTCAGAATCCAAGCGAACTCCGTGCGCTCGTCAGTGAAGCAGTTGCAGACTACCTAGCGGTGGGTTTTGATCCGCGGAAGACCATTATTTTTCGGCAATCGGATGTACCGAAGCATGCGGAACTTCAGTGGATTTTATCGACCGTAACGCCGATGGGTCTGTTAGAGCGAGCGGTGAGTTATAAGGATAAAGTAGAAAAGGGGATTGCGGCTACCGCTGGCCTGTTCATGTATCCGGTGCTGATGGCTGCGGATATCCTTCTGTATGACTCCACGCATGTACCTGTCGGAAAGGACCAAAAGCAGCATGTGGAGATGACTCGTGATATTGCCCTCAAGTTTAATCATGTCTTTGGGGAAACACTGACGCTGCCCGAACCACTCATCGGTGAGGAAGTAGCAGTCGTGCCGGGTGTCGATGGGCAAAAAATGAGTAAGAGTTATGGGAATACGATTCCACTCTTTGGGCCGGAAAAAGAAATTGAGAAAGCGGTGATGCGGATTGCCACTGATTCAAAAGGGGCGACTGAACCCAAGGATCCAAAGACTTCAACAATCTACCAATTGCATCGGCTCTTCCTCGCGAAGGCAGAGGCCGATACGCTCGCCGCAGAGTATGGCAAGGGTCTCTCATATGGTGATGCGAAAAAGAAACTGCTGCAGGCGGCGAGCGCATATTTTGCGCCCATGAAAACCAGACGAGATAAACTCAGCTCCAACGATGTTGAGTCTGTGCTGACTGAAGGGGCGCAAAAAGCACGTACCATTGCTGCGATTACGATGGAGCGCGTGCGTAAAGCCACGGGACTTCGCTAGCCATTAGCCTTCAGCCCTTAGCTAAAAGCTGATGGCTAATGGCTGAAGGCTCTGCTATAATGAAAATAACAATGACATACAATTCACACCGCATGAGCATCGCCGTCTTAGCCGTGGCTACTCTAGTTCCACTAGCGGCTGATTCGTATTTGACTGCTCGCGTCACCGCCGGTGAAGGCACGACCGACATTCGCACGGCGATTCAGGCCGACCGAGATCGTTTTGCTGCCCGACGCCGCGGTTATGAAGATGCATTAAATCAGTGCCAAGAACATATCAATCAAGGCCAAGAGATCACCTGTCCGGATTTTAATGACATTGGTTCATACATCGATTTTGCTCGCAAGTACGAGTATGACGGGGACACAACTAGCGCACGACAGGAACAAGCTGACCAGGTGACCCAGCGCATGAGCGCTCGTCTGCGGGCATTTGTTCGCCGTGGATATTGTCCCGGCTTTCTTAAAGGTTCGTTAGCAGCTGCTTGTGAGCAACTCCTTGAAGCCAATGCCGACGTCCCTACCGTGGGTGAGCTGGGCGGCTTTTTGAATCAACGGGCGGCGGCAGCAGAAAAAAACTTTGTGGAGCGAACACTCCGTGATCGCATTAATCAAATGCGTGAGGCGCTTGACCGCAGTAATCGCCGCGAAAACGTAGAGCGACCGACTGTTAGTCAGTAAATCACTGTGGGACGCTGCCGGTCCATGCGATGATAGGGCTATGACTCAGCCAGCGATTCGACAGCGCTCCCTTCGGCAGAGCTCAGGACAGGCACCGCAGGTGATTTTGGCTTCGAGGAGCCCACAGCGGGCGCAATTACTGCGTAGCCTTGGCATTCAGTTTCAGGTCATCGCGAGTGCTGTGGATGAATCAGCGTGCCGTGAGACTGATCCGCAGAGGAGGTCACAGCTGTTAGCGCGGCTGAAAGCCGAAGATGTTGCAGCAAAGCAGCCACATGCTCTGGTTATTGGCTGCGACACTCTTGTTGAAGCCAATGATGAAACGATCTTGGAAAAACCTCGTGATGTAGCCGAGGCGGAAGCGATGCTTCGCCGGCAACGTGGCACAGTTTCTACAGTTCATTCCGCCTTGCATGTTATTGATGCAAGTGGGAAGGCAGCTTTCGGTGTGAGCTCCACGGCAGTCCACTTTGCGAATATTTCTGATGATGACATTACGTGGTGGATACACACTGGTCTTTGGCAAGACCGCTCGGGGGCTTTTCAAATTGAAGGCCCCGGCCAGCTTCTCGTGGAGCATGTGGCAGGGGATTGGACGGGTGTGGTGGGATTGCCGGTCTTTCTGTTAGGGCGATTGTTACACCAACTCAATGTTCAATTTCCAATGTAACAATGTTCAAAATTTTTTCATTATCGCTCATTGAACAATTCTTATTGATTAGCGATATTACAGGTTTCACCAATACGCCGCTGCAAACGGCGGCTGATCGGCTGCCCGTTGCACGTCACTGTCACGCGTGTGTCGTTCCCCAGCATCATGCTGGTATCGACTGGCTTTTCATCTGTGGCTGCTCCATGGTCATTTGGTACGCGTGTGAGCCGAAGATTAACTTGCCGCGTGAGTCGGCGTTGCACGCGTCGGCTTGTTAGTTCTTGCTGTTGCGGTACCCGGCCTCGATCGATCTCCACGACTTCAACAACTTGCTCTTCCTCGGCAGTATCGATGACGTCATCACCACGTATAAGTGTAATGCAGTCTTGGAGTTTCGCTTGAGCGTCAGCCAGTTTCTGCGTTGCGGCGCTCAATTCTTGCGCGGCCACGGTCGTTTTAAGCAGTGCTTCGCTTTCATTGAGACAAGCAACACCCTCGTAGAGACGCTTCGAGTCTTCGCCATCCAGGTTTTCCTGGCCCATGGCGCCAATCCGCGTCATCAAGCTGGCGGTCCAAGTGAGAAGCTTATCCGCCCGGAGGCGCGTTTCCATAAGCCACAGCGGCTGACGGTAACTGATCAGTAAATTCTGTTTTGCTTCCTCGAGTTCTTCCACAGATTGGTAAACGTCACTGTCGATGGCATTGACGATCACATTCAGTGCGTCCCCTAAGAGATCCAAGCGCATCAGCGTGAGCCAGCGCAC
>DATDTQ010000076.1:0-3058 GCA_035290765.1 Candidatus Peribacteraceae bacterium | reverse complement strand
TATGCTCTTGCGAGAGGAGCGGGGATTGACGGATGGAGGACTGAGCGAACTCACTTCACCGATGCATCTGCACGATATGGAACGTGCAGTTCTCCGCATTCGCCGCGCGCTGGAAGCAGGGGAGAGGATCGCCATCTTTGGCGATTACGACTGTGATGGCATTACCGCAACCGCGCAGCTGGTTCGCTTCTTCCGCCGCCACGGCCTTGAGCCGCTGGTTCGCCTACCGCACCGAGTGCGTGACGGTTACGGACTCGGCGAGGACATTATCGATGAATTCATTGCCGCGAAGGTAAAACTTCTTATCACCGTCGATACAGGAATCGGCAGTGCTGTAGAAATTGAAAAAGCCAAAGCAGCCGACATTGATGTGATTGTGACGGATCACCACCATGTGCCTGCACGCCGAAGTACTGCTCATGATGCTGCGGCTGGGGCGTTTCGGCACGCAGGCGTGCCGGCGGAATTGCCGCCTGCCTTTGCGTTAGTCCACCCCAGTCTTTCACGGCACTACCCCACGCCGCACCCTTCGGGTGCCGGCGTGGCCTTCCAGCTCGTCCGCGCACTGGAGGAGAAAGCGTGGCCGGATGTGGAGACGGACATTGCTTTAGCAATGATCGGAACGATCGCGGACTTAGTTGAACTTCGCGGCGACAATCGAACCCTGGTGCGCAGCGGACTCCGCGCCTTGGCCAAGCTCCAAGCCGGGCCGCTGCGTGAACTGCTGTCTTGTTGTGATCTTGAACCCACCCGTGTTTCGAGTACCGACATTGCCTTCCGCGTCGCGCCGCGGCTGAACGCCGCCGGCCGCATTGCGGATGCCGATCTCGCTCTGGCCGCGCTGCTCGAAGGTGGGGAAGCGCTCCAGGAAATCTGCACGCTCAATACAGAGCGCCAGCAATTGACGGAAGAAATATTCCAGATGGCAGCGGCTGACTTACAGTTTGACGGCCAAAACTTCGTGAATCTTCGGCCCCTCTTAGCTTCCGCTCATGAGGAATATCCGCACGGCATCATCGGATTGATTGCCGGGCGGCTGACTGAACAGAGTGGGCGGCCCAGCCTGCTGGGAACGTTTCAGGATGAGTTGTGCGTGGCTTCCCTGCGTAGCCCACCGACCTATCACATTGCCGAGGGCTTGGAACGTTGCGCACATTTGCTGGAGCGCTTTGGCGGGCACGCGCAAGCCGCCGGCTGCACGTTACGGCGCGAGCACTGGCCGGAGCTGTGTCGTCTCTTAGAAGCGGATGTGATTGCCCAGACGAAGTCGGGCGACTTGCATCCCACTCTGGAAATTGATGGCGTTCTCTCAACGTACGATATTACGTTTCGCTTCCTTGAATCACTGGCCGCTCTTGAACCATTTGGCCAAGGCAATCGCGAGCCACTCTTCTTGCTTCGGAACGTCAAACTGGATTCAGTTCGCTGCGTTGGACGGGAACAAAATCACCTGCAGGCTCGCATCGGTAATGTGAAAACTGTCGGCTTTCGGCTCGGCCATTTGTATTCGAATTGTGCCGAAGTGGTAGATATTGTTTGCCGACTGGGAATCGACACATGGCAGGGGGCCATGCAACCGCAGGTATTTATGATCGACTGTCGGAACGCCACTACGTCCGAAGCAATTCCAAAATCCGCTCCTGCTCCTCTAGTATCTCAGAAGCGATGACCTCTGCTGAAGAGGCCACCGGGACCGGATCAGGCGACTGTTCGGAGACCTCAGGTGTCTCAGAATCGAACATGACACAATACTACTCGCTCCTCGGATATTTACAAATTTACAAAATATAGGAAAACACACTAATTAAAAATTGCTTAAAATCTGTTCTTATATTTCGAGGCTCTCCTTTCTATTCCTCAGGATAGTCGAGGAGCCTTCTCGTTTCTTCTTCTGTTCTTGCCATCGAACGGAGTAATTCTTCTAGCGTCCGTTCGTCGGGGCCCCGGACCAGGCGCTCTTCCATCTCGTCTAAGACATGCATATGGTATTCGGGCGATGACTCGTACCATCTGGCTTGAATATGCACGCCCGTCCTTGCTTCAATTTCGCGGACTCGGGCATAAACATCATCCATTGTCGGAGCCGATGGTGATTCAAGAGTAGCCATGACAAAAACGTACTCCTAATACTCTAGTATTCAAGTACTCTAGTACTCAAACAGGTACCAACGTCCCATCCATTGCAAATACCTCGGTAACCTGAGATCCCAGGGCCGAAGCGATTTTGAAAGCGAGAAGGACGGATGGGTTGGTTTGGCCACGCTCGATGCTCATGATGGTTTGGCGGCTCACGCCTGTGCGCAGAGCGAGTTCCTCCTGCGTCATGTGCTTTTCGAAGCGAAGGCGGCGAATGGCGTTACGAAGCGTTGCGTCTGGCATGGCTCGGAAGAGTAGAACGGATAATGATAGCAAACAACAAAAAAGGCAGTTTCTTCTGAAGTGGGCGGATTCTACTTAGGATCTGATTGAACGCAAGAAAGTTAATCGCTTATATTAATGAGTTTTCTTGAAATGTTTTTGGAGGAGCGATTACAAACTGTTGAGAATGACCAGAACACCCACAGGCGCTAAATACCACGCAAATAACGCCAAGCTGCGCGTGGCCACAAAGCGACGCAACCATGTCACAGCCAGCCAGCTTACGATTAAAGAAGTAATGAATCCCGCCGCGGCTGGCGCCGCTGGCGGCAGCGAAGCAGCGCCATTGGCGATTTGTATTGTGGTCAATCCAACGGCGCCGAGGATGATGGGGAGGGCCATCAGAAATGAGAAATCGAGGGCATCGCGGCGAGCAATTCCATTTAATTGCCCTGCCGTGATGGTCAGGCCCGAACGGGAGAGGCCTGGGCCCAATGCCAGGGCCTGCGCCAACCCCATTGCGAGGGCTTGCCAGACTTTAATTGAGAATAAGGTGTCCTGGCCCTTCTTTTTGTGTGCGGCCAGCAGCAGCAAACTCATGACCAGGAAGGAAACACCGACGACGAGAGGGTTACGTAATGAGATGATGAAATCACTCAACAGCAACCCCGCGAGTGCGCCAGGAATCGTGGCTAAGATG
>DATDTQ010000075.1:0-5370 GCA_035290765.1 Candidatus Peribacteraceae bacterium | reverse complement strand
TGGCCATTTGCCGTAAAATTCGTGGCTGCGCATGTCATTGTCTATGGAGCGGTTCTCGGCTCTTTTTTACATGGTCAGGAGAGTCGAGCTATTGGCGTCTATTTACTGCTTGCGGCCATGTTTTTGACATTCTGGGATCACCCGCTTCTACGGTTAATTACAGACCGGATTTCAATGTAAAAGGAGGAAAGGGTTGAGCCTGGCTCATTACCGGGTATTTTGTTACAATTAGCAGATTACATGAAAAAACAAATCCGCCGCTTCACTGGCTGCCTCTGCATCTTTCTTTGTTTGACCATCATTAAAAACTGGTCAATAAACAGCGTTTTTGCCCAAGCAGGCGCTCCGGTCGCCGCTTCTCAATCACTCACGATCAATCCAAAAAATATGATCGGCATCATGTATAACATCGGTACGTCAGAACCACCTACAGTGTATTCCGTAGGTGACCCGGCTGATCCGTACGATGACGTCAGCAACCGTCGCATTGGGTGGGGGGCCCTTGGAAGTGGCTGGGCTGGTACGATTGCGCAATTTGAAGCCGACATGGCCAAAGGCATAAAATTCATTGAACTGGATGCTCCTTTCGGGAGGTGGGGTTGGTATCTTACTGAAGCTGGCGAGCCGCAATGCAAAACCCCAACAGCATCAGGGGTTAGATGTAAAGGGAAGGTGGAAAAATATCAAATTTCGGGCTGGAATGAATTGAACACTATATACCAGACCTGGCTTGGACAAGTTCCCCCAATCATTACCACATGGCCAGAGTGGGCAGCATTCAATCAACGACGCCGAGCTAATTATCCGGATGTCACGGTTCAGGTGCATACGGGTTCTCCACATAACGATTATGAATTGAACAAGCTCGTCACTGAACTTACAAGCCAGGGCGTCTCGCAACCGCTCATGGATCAACGATATTGGGACATGCTGTGGTCATTCTATAAGCCATATTTTGATGTGGGTTTCAGGACAATCGTGCTGGATAATTCAGCGGGGGATTTTGCGAACCATCTTGCAACAAAAAGAGCCCTCGAAGTGCTGCGCGATGCGTCCCTGCGCGATTGCAATGGACTAGATCGGGGACTGTGTGGGTCTCTTGGCAGCACGGAGCCGGTTCAAGTCCGAGTTGAAGCGGTTCCCAGAGAGACATACCAATATCCATTCGATTATTGGGTTCGAAACGATGTTTCCTATAGACCAGGGCAGCAGTGCCCAAATGAACGTTGTACTGGAATGGCCACCCGCTTTATACGATTTGGCGATGAAACTGCAGAGTCTCTATTGCAGCAAGTCCATGCTGTTCTGAATGATGGATATATCGCTTTATTAAGTAGTGGAGATAGAACGACACTCGGCTTTACGACGATGGATGAATTAGTGTCACGCCTCAATGTCAGCATTCCTGTCCGAATTGACTTAAGCTCCGGAAATCCAAACGGAAGCGGCCTAACGTATCAGATCGTCACACCGCCAAGGCACGGAACACTCACTCAAAACCCAAACTATCCTTCTTTCTTCAAGTACACACCAACTCTTCCACTTGCCGCAAGCGATTCATTTACCTACACAATTGCCAGCTCAAACGGTGTTTCTAGTCCCGGGACGGTCAACATTCAAATTGTCGGTGGATCTGCTGTATCAGAAGTCAGCCAACCCGCTACGTCAGCACAGAGCGCTGCTGCGATGAGCCAGCCGCGCACAGTTTCGAGTGCTGCGGTTAGCTCGCTTATAAGCGTTCAATTCAGCTCAAAAAGACAACGACAGATTGTGCAGCAAGTCATTGATGATCGAACGACAAAGCCGCCAGTATTAGCAAAGCCGTCGTCGGCTAGTTCGGTGCCAACCGCTTCCGTTGCACCTTCGACAGTTGCTCCTCCGCCACCTCATCCTAGTGTTCGTGCAACGGAACCTGAGGCTGCTCAAGCGCAAGCATCATCATTTTGGCCGGTGCTCGCAGCCATGCCGCTGCTGGCATTCACACTTGTACTTCTGTGTTCGTTGCTTCTCCTGCCGCCGCCTACCATGTACGCGCTTGGGATGATTATAGGAGCAGCCGTGGCAGGCGCTCTGCTTACACTCAGCGCAGCGCCGTATCCGTGGCTGCTCCACCTACAGCCTTTCGTACCGTATCTTTCGGCCCCCGTGGCTGGCTTAATGCGGTTTGCCCCTCCACAATTTGAGGCGTTGCCGTTTGGCGTAAAGTTTATTTTCGTCCACACGGTTGTGTACGGCACAGTGATTGGTATTTTGGCAAACTCGAGGGTTCGCAACGCTTTTCCTTGGCTCCTGCTAGGGTCCGCGGTGCTGCTTTCGTTTTGGGACACACCGTTGATTGTCTGGCTTCGGAATTTTGTCTGAGCAATAGGTTAGAGCGGTTTCCTATTACCAAGAATCTCGCTACACTGCACCCGCTTCTTTTCCTTATGCGACTTGCGATCAATGGATTTGGGCGGATTGGCCGCCAGTGTCTCCGCATTATTCTCAAGAGTCATCCGGATATTGACGTCGTCTTGATCAATGATTTGACGGATCCAAAAACGCTCGCTCACCTGTTTGAATTTGATTCCACCTACGGTCATTTTGATTGCGGTGGCGATGCTTGTTCCAAAGCTGGTGCTCTTACTATCAATGGGAAAGCAATCAGGACGACGGCGACGCGCGAGCCGGAAAACTTACCGCACGAAGAATTGGGCGTGGATGTTGTTTTGGAATGCACCGGCTTTTTTCTGACACGCGAGAAAGCCGAGTTGCATCGGAAGGCAGGGGCAAAGAAAGTCATTCTCTCGGCGCCGGCAAAGGATGAAATTGATGGCACGTTCTGTATTGGAGTGAATGAAGACAGATATGATCCTAAAAAGATGCACATCATCAGCAATGCTTCCTGCACCACGAACTGTCTGGCCCCAATGGCTAAAGTGCTTCATGAAGGTTTTGGTATTGTCCATGGTCTTATGACCACTGTTCATAGCTATACAAACGATCAAAACCTCTTGGATCTTCCACATAAAGATTTGCGCCGGGCCCGAGCGGCGGCCGTGAATATGGTGCCCACATCGACCGGTGCAGCTAAGGCAGTAGGACTTGTTTTACCGGAATTGAAAGGCAAACTGAACGGCGTTGCTATTCGTGTCCCAACGCCTACTGGCAGTATAACTGATCTTACAGCTGTGATCACGAAGAAGGCTACCGTGGAAGAAGTGAATGCTGCCTTTAAAAAAGCGGCAGAGAGCAAACGTCTCAAGGGCATCCTCGGCTACGAAGATCGACCATTAGTACAGTCAGATTTTGTTGGTGATTCTCGGAGCTGTATTTTTGATGCACCACTAACTCAAGTCAGCGCCGCTGATGCATCGACACTCGTCAAAATCTTCGGTTGGTATGACAACGAATGGGGGTACAGCAGCCGAATTGTTGAATTAGCGAAACTCGTGGGGTCGTTTCTTTAGTCGCGAGACAGACTGTCGTGTTCCGATTGCTCAAAAGATTCTTTCTGCAACCGTGCATTTTGCTTCGGTGACATGTCTTCGTAATCCGGACGATGCCGCACTGGAGCAGGAGTTTCTGACTCTGGCTTGAGGTTTTTCTTTAATTCACTTAAGACGCGTAAACGAACACGATTGATTGCCGGATCAATCTGCTGCTTCATGCGGCTCTCTACATCATCCATCCATCGATCCAATTGAGGATGGATTTGGGCATCCGCGATGCCTTGCTTGCGAGCGTAACGAACCCAGTGATCGTATAATGCCGAGTCAGCCGGCGGACCTTTGGAAAGAGCTATCTGCAGTAAAAGACAGCCGAGATCGTGTCTCACTTCACCGATTTGAATCAGAATTTGTTGAACGCGCTTCCCCGGCGTTCCTTCGCGTAGAAGTAAATCGGTGAGCAGCGAACTAGCCGCTTCAAATTCCCTCTTCGCAGCATGCTGTTTTACATTTTCAAGCAGCTGTTTCCGTTCTGCGCCGGATATTCCCTTTTGTTTACCCATTTTTTTGCTGAGCATCATCCACGACCTCAGCGTTAACAATGTCATTTTTAGCATCCGTTTTCGTGTCTGACGTTGTTTGTTGATTTGCCTGATACACGATCTTACCGATCTCTTGTGATTCGAGCGCCAGTTCCTCGCTGGCCTTCTTGATAGCCTCAATAGATGCATCATCTTTTTTGAGGAGATCTTTCACTTCACCGATCTTCAGATTGATCTTCTTCTTCAGATCATCCGGAATCCGCGCGTCATGCTCGCGCATTTGCTTTTCCAGATTGAAAACCAGTGCATCAGACTGATTGCGAGTATCAACCTGCTCGCGCTTCTGGCGGTCGTCTTCAGCGTGGGCCTCGGCATCTTTCTTCATCTTCTCAATCTCGTCATCGCTGAGACCGGTCGAGCCTTGAATCGTGATGTGCTGTTCTTTGCCAGTGCCTTTATCCTTCGCCGTTACATTCAAAATTCCATTGGAATCAATATCAAAGATCACCTCAACTTGCGGCAGACCGCGTGGCGCTGGGGCAATGCCATCAAGGATGAAACGACCAAGGCTCTTATTGTCGGCCGCCATCTGGCGCTCGCCTTGAACAACGTGAATCTCCACCGATGGCTGATTATCAGCGGCTGTGGAAAAGACTTCACTCTTCCGCGTCGGAATTTTGGTATTGTGCTCAATGAGCTTCGTGGCAACACCGCCCAGAGTTTCCACTCCCAGTGTGAGTGGTGTTACATCGACCAACACTATGTCTCTGTCGATATCACCGCCCAGAATGCCGGCCTGAATGGCGGCCCCAATTGCCACAACTTCGTCAGGGTTCACTCCTTTGTGTGACTCTCGGCCAAATAGCTCTTTTACCTTGGCTTGGACAGCTGGCATGCGTGTTTGACCTCCGACGAGCACGACTTCATGGATGTCATTTTTCGTAAGCTTCGCCGCTTTGAGCGCATCTTCACAAGGCTTCACAGTGCGCTCAATGAGATCAGCGACGAGCGACTCGAGTTTGGCCCGACTCAGTTTCAAATTCAGATGTTTCGGACCGCTTTGATCCGCCGTAATAAACGGCAAATTGATGTCGGTTTCCGTCGCCGAGCTTAGTTCAATCTTGGCTTTCTCGGCTGCTTCTTTAAGACGCTGTACCGCGATCATGTCCTTGCTCAAATCGATTCCCTGTTGCTGCATGAACTCATAGGCAATCCAATCAATAATCCGCTGATCAAAATCGTCGCCGCCTAAGTGCGTATCGCCACTCGTCGAGCGCACTTCAAAGACACCCTCCGCGAGTTCGAGCACGGAAACGTCAAAGGTGCCGCCGCCTAAGTCGTAGACGACGATTGTGTGCTCTTTACCTTTATCAAGACCGTAGGCCAAGGCGGCCGCGGTC
>DATDTQ010000074.1:0-9493 GCA_035290765.1 Candidatus Peribacteraceae bacterium | reverse complement strand
ATTTATCCGCTCACACGCTTCAATGTTCCGCGCCAGATTCTGGGCGGGACATCAGAGCAGGCCTTAACGATTGCGATCAATAATTCATACGATGCCAGTCCGGAAGAGATTGAACTTCAAGACCTGACATTTACGGTGCGTGATCCAAGTAACTCGATTGATTCTTTGCAGCTTATCCGGGGCGACCAAGTTCTTGCCCGCGCGACAACGTGCCCGCCTCATATTTTGCCACCGTCAAATGAACACCGGGTGTTCTGCGCGCATGTGACGAATGGTTCGATCAAACTACCAACGCACCCCGAAAATCCGCATGCCTATTACACGATTATCGTAAATGCAGTTGTTAAGTCGTCGTTCGTGGGTGGTGTATCCGGTGGTAAGTTTTCGGTTTCAATGATGGACGGGGGCCTAAACAATCCGGCGATCCGTGGGCTCGGTGTTACAACCCGAAATGAATACGTGATCAATCCCGGTGATCCTATGACAGGAGCCCCCGCTTTACGCGTCACTGGTGCAGAGCACACAGTGGTGATGTCGGAGATTAGTGAAATCTTTAACGCTCGTGAAACCCACAATCCAAATATTCCACTCGGTGCTTCAACACTGGCTGAATTTACCTTCCAAGCTAATTACAACAATAATGACGGTTACGAATCGATCATCGACGGATTCATCTTTTCGGTCAACGCCAGAAATGTTTGGCTCGGCAAGAACACGTTCCAAATATTAAATAAGAATAACCCAATTCCGAGTCGACGTTGCTGGACCTCGGCCATCTCTGGTGAATCCACGGAGAACGAGGCGCAGCAGCGTATCACGGGGAAAATGCGTGTTATCTGTGAGGATTTACGCTCTGCGATCGATTCAGCCATTGCCTCCGGCCAA
Organism: Candidatus Peribacteraceae bacterium; assembly: GCA_035290765.1. Lineage (GTDB taxonomy): Bacteria > Patescibacteriota > Gracilibacteria > Peribacterales > Peribacteraceae > DATDTQ01. Next base: position 8,608 of record DATDTQ010000074.1, on the reverse strand, counting down.
TCTGAAACATTTGTGTTGCAAGGCTTCGTAGCCGATCCGTATCCGCAACCAGGTTCCGACGCGAGTCTCCAAGTCATCTTTGAACGCTTCAACCAACCGATTGATGGGTTTGGTGCCGGCGGTGGTAGCCACGTTAAATGGTATGACACAAATGGAATGAACCCGGTGACAGCTAATATGCCAAACTGGCTCCGCGCACAACTTCTGATTTCCCAAAGCTCCTCAAACTTCTGCGGTAACGGTGTAGTTGAACCAGAGTTTGGCGAACAATGCGACGATGGGAACATTGATAATCAAGACGGTTGCAACGAGTTGTGCATGTTACAAATTTGCGGAGACAATGTAGTTCAGTGGTCTGAGGAATGTGATGACGGCAACACAGTCAATGGTGACGGTTGCAACGCCGAGTGTTACGCAGAATCATGCGGTGATGGCACAGTCCAGCCGCCTGAGGAATGTGACGACGGCAACTCAAATAACAACGATAGTTGTACAAATGCATGTCTGCTCCCTCGGCCCACTCTTAGTAGCTCAAGCCGTCCGCTGTCTACCAGCGCTTCAAGTGCTCCGATTTGTAATAATGATGGTATTTGCGGAACCGAAGAGTTTCGCACCTGCAATATCAGCACAGGTGTCTGTGGCTGTCGTGATTGCCACATCGATATATTGCCCTCTAGCAGCTCCAGTTCCAGGCAGCCAAGCACGACCAGTTCTTCGAGCCGACCACCTGTTCCAGTCGGAGCTCCGCTATACTGGATCGAACATCCTGAAGCGGTTGTTTATGGCACACTGTTTGGAACCAGCGTTCAGCATGAGTGTTTGAGTAATCAGGATTGTTTATTCTTAGACACGCCAGGTAGCTGTTACAACCCAGTTTGTATGAACGGGATATGTGTGCCTGGAACACCAGAAACATCTCCGAACACTTGTGAACCAACCCAATGCGGGTCACCGGATTCACCTGGTTGTGCAGCGGGCTATGTTTGTAGTTCAACTGATATTTGTGTGCCGATTCCGAGCAGCAGCAGTTCGAGTAGTTCACCTTCAATAGCTTGTATGAATAATGGTGATTGTGCAGACTTGGCTGATGGATGTTTCATTGGCGTATGTCGAGAAGGTAGATGCATACAGGCAGCTATGCCAACTACGTTCGAACAATGTTATGGATTGTGCGGTAATGGAATAATCAACCCCGGTGAAGAATGCGATGATGGCAATAAATTAAATGGAGATAGTTGCAGTTCGTCTTGCACCTTTGTAGAAACGTATTGTCAAAAATACACTGGCTGCTCATTTACTGATGAACAAGGGTTATGCCAATCGGGCATCTGTAATGGAGAAAGATGTGTGCCGATGCAAGAAGCTCAGTACTGCAGTACGGGTGAATGCGATAATGGAATTCTTGATCGTGATGAACAATGCGATGACGGTAACATTAATTCAGGTGACGGCTGCACGCCCCTATGCACCGTTGAGCCGAATTATGTCTGCGAGGGCCAACCAAGCGCTTGTAACTCGTTGCTAGCAGAATGCCGCGCCGACTTTAACGGTGACGGTTCCGTTGGTATGGCTGATGTGATGCATCTGGTTGTGATTGGAGGGATCAACGGTGAAACGCTGGCTGCCCTTTCGGCTGAATGGGGCCGAAATGATTGCCCGGTTCAGTAATAAACCTTGTCAGCTTGAGCGGAGTCGAAAGCTATTCCTTGACTCCGCTCGGAATGACAAATGAATCGCAAAGAGCCCTCTCCGTGGTTCGACTTTGCTCACCACAGGGAGGGCTTTTTGCATAATTGACGCAATGCTAAAGCATTGCGAGTAATAAGGTCAGACCATGTCCAGAAGGTCATTTTTTTGGTATAATCAGAAGATTCATATGACACAAAAACTCAGCCAAGCCTTAGCCTGCTTTGTCATCGGGATAGCGTACGTCGTTATCTTGAATGCGTACGTCGATATTCCGATTTTGCGCGACCAAATAGTGCCCGGTACCGGCGCTGATTTTAGCGACGGCCTTGCTTTCTTTTTCTGCGGCATTATCGCCTACGTCGTCGGCATTGGTTCGCAGCGGTCGAACTTAGTGGCGGACTTGATGTTGCCAACAAGCGTTCTCGTGCTGTTTCTACTGATGTCAACGCGTGTGACTGCGGCCGCGTTGGGCCTCCACATCGATATATCGATCCTGCTCTCTGGCAATGATTCTTCATTGCTCCAGTCAGCTGACCGCGTCTTACCGTGGGGAGAAATTCTCAGCTTTTGTCTGGTGGCGCTGAACGGGTTAAGCCTGATGGTCCGCACGCGTTGGAGTGCGTATGTGCCGCTTCTCACGGGGCTTACGTTAATCGTCCTCAATGCTTCCGCAGTCCTTGGGTACGTGTTGAGTATCGCCTGGCTCACTGGTCGCCTGGGATCGGTAAGTGTGGCCACTTCAGCTCTGGCTGCCCCACTCCTCGTCGTTATTGGAATCGTCTTTCTACTCACCTGGTTTCGTAAGAAGCGCTCATGACCCTCAAATATAAACTGACGGCGAACCTGGTGGCTGCTTCGCTCGTGCCAGTCATCTTTGTGGCGGCAATCGCGTACGGTAACGCCAAGCACTCAGCGGTGAATGCAACGCTCTCAAACTTGGAAGCAGTGTCTGACGCGACAGTGGAGCGCTTAGAGCGGTACCGCCGGCAGGGCGGCGATGAAAGCAAACTCTGGAGTGTCGTGCGCGATAACGCTGCCCTCGGCGAGCGTGGCGAAATTCTGGTAGCCCGTCGTCAAACGGCAACAGCACTTGGAGCGGCGCCGGAAATTGAATTCCTGGCAGCCAGCCGTCATGAAGGTGATGCGTCTGAGCTCTCCATTCTGGCAGGTCGCGAAAGTGAAGTGGCCATCGAGCGGGCTTTGCGTGGCGAAAACGGCCGCTCCGCGACCTATACCGACCTGGCTGGTCGGCCGGTCTTCGCGGTAACCCGGTACGTGGCGGATGCTGGAGTTGGCATTTCGGTGCAAATGCCAAAGACCGAAGTCTATAGTTCCCTGAGCTCGCTACGCTTTGCGCTCATTGTCATGGCTGCAATCGTCTTGGGCTTCTGCGTGCTCATGGCCTATATCACAGCCCTTTCGGTGGCAGTGCCCGTTCAAAATCTGACACTCGCTTCAACGCAGATCGCCGGTGGCGCGCTCGATACGCCCATCGAACAGGTGCCGGGCGACGATGAAATCAGCGCCCTCTCACACGCCTTCAGCACCATGACGGCGCACTTGCGCGAACTTTATGAAGGCTTAGAGAGCAAGGTTCGTCAGCGCACACATCAGCTGGAAGATGCACTCAAAGAAGTGACCAAGTTCCAACAGGCTGTGCAATATTCAACGGACTCCGTGTTCATCACGGACCGTGAAATGCGCATCATCTATATCAATCCAGCCCTGGAAAAGCTCTCTGGTTACCGTGCCTGGGAACTGCTTGATAAAACCGTGGATGTCTTCAAGTACGAGCGCAATGATCCAGCCTTGTACCTCGAACTCTTCGCGGTGGCTGCTCGCGGACAAGGTGTTGAATCAGATGAGCTGATCAACGTCCGCAAAGATGGTTCAGAGTACAACGCCGAATTCACGTTCTACCCCATCAAGCAGCGTAATCAGATTCAATTCTTCGTCGGTATTATCAACGACATCACCCAGCGTAAGCGCGAAGAGCGCGCGAAGAGCGAGTTCGTTTCGCTGGCATCACACCAGCTCCGCACTCCGCTGACTTCGATTCGGTGGGGGATGGGTCGCCTGCGTAAGACCTTCGACCAAAGCACGCTTTCGCCACAGCAGACAAAACTTTTTGATGCTGCTCATCACGCTGCTAAACAAATGGCCGATACGATCGGCACGATGTTAATGATCTCCCGCTTGTCATCCGGCAAGCTGAAATTAATGCCGCAGTCCACGGATGTGGCGGTGTTACTCCAAGCAATGAATGAACTGTACCAAGCTCAGTGTGTGCTGGAGCAGAAGCAAATGCTGATCGAATGCCCGGCACCTTGTGCCATTCAGTCCGATCCGGCGCTCCTTAAAGAAGTGCTTTCAAACATTATCAGTAATGCCATTAAATACTCTCCCGCCGGCCAGTCAGTGCGCGTGAATGTGACGCAGCATGGTAATGGCGTCACAGTGGCGGTCAGCGATCAAGGTTGCGGTATTCCGGCTGCGGAACAAGGCAAAGTCTTCTCCATGTTCTTCCGGGCGGAGAATGCGCAACGGATGCCGGTGAGTGGGACTGGTCTTGGACTATATTTGGTGTATTCTTTAGTCACCTTCCTCGGTGGCAGCATCTCGTTTACGTCCGAGGAAAATCGAGGGACCACCTTCTCTATCTTCCTACCCCTTACCCCTCCGCAAAATGGCTAAAACAGTCCTCGTGACCGAAGACGACAGCTTCCTCCGCGAAACGATTCAAGCGGTTCTTGAAGAACACGGTGTCACCGTGCTTTCCGCCGAGAACGGAGACGAAGCGATCCAGATCATCGACCGTCAACCGGTCGATCTCCTTCTGCTCGATATCTTCATGCCGGTCAAAGACGGTTACGCTGTCTTGGAGCACCGCCGGACCAAAGGATTAACATTCCCCGTCGTCATTCTCAGTAACGCCTCCGACCACATCAGCAAACAGAAGTGCGAAGAGCTCGGCGCCAATGATTTCCTCGTCAAAAGCGACATGGATGAAGACGAACTGTGGGGCAAGATTGCCGCGTTTATCGGGGAGTAATTCACCCCCACCCTAACCCTCCCCAAAAGGGGGAGGGAATATGATGTTGCATTGCAATCACATTCCCCTTTCTCCCAGAGGGAGAAAGGGTTAGGGATAGAGGGAAATACTAGGCCACCGCCGGTTCTTGATCGCCGCCGGCAAAGCCAGCGGGCTGCTGCGGTTCGGCTCGAGTGACGGGCAGTTCTCGTTCCGTCATTACTTCATTGGCGACCGCGCCCGGGACTTGCGTATTAATCGCATCGAACATCTCGTTGAGAAGACGAGTGGCTTCGCGGCAGGCGTTATTGATTTGGTGCAGCATCTCCATCTGAGCGAAGTTCAGCTTGCCTTGCTGCTTATATAAAAGCATTTCCGAAAACCACCGTGTACTGATGATCTGGGCCCGGAGTTTGATGGCCACCGCGTTGATCGCCATATTGCCGGAATCGGACTGCGGACCAAGGACCGGAGCATGCATGTCTGGTTTTGGCTGATTCATTAATTGGCGTTGCTGCAACCAGATAATGAACGCCACACCCGCGCACGTGGTGGCGATGGCGATCGAGACGAGGATTAATGAAGATTCCATGTGTGTTGTTTATTCACCTATTATTATAGCGCTTTTTGGCTCTGTTGACAACAGGCTAGATTAAGTCAAAACGGCTATTTTGGCCTATTCGTCGTACGTTGGACGAGCTGCGTCAATTTTCGCAATTTGACGAGTTATTTCCCTATTAAAGCACTTTTTGAAGCCATGTGTTTGTTGCTTCAAGGCTTGCCGTATTACGTCATCGCGGCGGATTTCCTGCCAGCGCGACTGCACCGCCGCAACATAAATGATGCGGGGATCGCGTCGGAATTCGGGGAAGATGGCATGACAAGCGCAGCCAAATCGCTCTTGAACCAAGGCAATCGCTTCTTCAGCTGTTTCCGGTTGATATTCTCCTGCCAAAGTTTTATCGACGATGTAATCGATGATCGGATGCTGTTGCCAGGAAAATCCTTTGTCACCAGCCCAAATCGGAACGGTGATTTTGGGATACTTTCGTATCTCCATTGAGGCAGGAGATGGAGAGGAGGGGGCGAACAGATCGTAACCGTTGTTGTTCATGGGAGAGAGGTGAAAAAGAAATACGAAAAAAAACCGCCGTCTGGTTCGGGGAAGGCAAGCCGTGGAATTAACAGAATTTATCCACGCAGCACGCCTTCCACCGTAAGCCCTTCGACGCTTCGTTTGCGCTCAGCGCAGGCTCCGCTCAGGGCAGGGTGGAGAAGTGCACACAAACCGGCCCCGGTCCACATCGGACGGACGGAACAGACAAGATGAATGCACATAAAGGTCATCTGCGCGCAGAGTAGCAACTGCGGAAACGAAGTCAATTTCATTTTGGACTGATTCTCGCCACGAGTTGCGGGGTGATGGGGGTTTCCTCAATATTGTTGAATTTGACTGTATTAAGGGCAGTCTGCCAAAGACGAGCTGGTCCAAATTCATGTTTGGGTTCTTCGAATTCAGTAACGCCAAAAGCCCCGCCGTAAGAGCCTATCCTCATCCGTAGACTATGATGATTTTCAAAATATTCTTGTGGCGACATATTTTCCGGCACGATAATTTTTTCTCCGTGGTCGATGATAATGTACTGACCGCCCACCAAGCACATGACCACTTGGTGTGATGGTTCGTATGGTTTATCGATGCTGAATAAATTCAAATAGTAGAGGTGCAATCCGCTATCGACTAAACGTTTGCAGGCCGCTCGCGAGCGATCATTACAGTCAATATCCGCGTCACTTTTTGCAGTCTCGAGTGGCTCCTGGTATCTCATTACCCATCGGTAGGCTACGCCAAAACTATGCCAGGGCTTGTTTTCTTCTGGTTCTGGAGAGGGTGCTGCGGGTTTTTCTGCCTGCTCACAGGCCAATTCCTCGGGAGACGATTTTTTTACCTTAAGCTCTGGCATCGGTTTCTCGTCTCTGACAAAAACCACCTTACATTGGGGGCCGAGCTCTTCTTTGATCAAGGCCACAGCGTCAGCCACTGATTGAAATTCTGTCTTCTGCGCTGTCGGTGCGGACGGAGGTTTTGAACCACCTGCATCCATAATGCCGCCGATTGCGGTGCCGAAGGCGACTGTCCAACGTAAAACAGGGGTTCGGGCAAAAGACCGCCGCGTCTGTTTAGGATTGGTAACGCTAAGCCCTTCGATTCGACTCGGGGCAGGCAGCCGTTCCATGGGAGTACGCTAGCCCATTTTTTGGCTTCGGCAAGGGGTCGTCAGAAACTCAGACTTGCGCTTCCAGATTTAATGATGATCTTGGAATCTGCTGTGATGACGCCGGCGCGTTTTGCTTCAACAGAAGTTTTTTTGAGCAAACGCAGCGCGCTTTCCACTTCTTTTTCGGGCAGCACGAGCAACATGCCGTTGCCCATGCTCCAGGTTCGGTAGGCTTCCTCAGGCGCGACGCTACCCAATCCGATCAGCTCCGAAAGAAACGCTGGCGGCTCCCAGAGGTCAGTCAGTTCCGCGCCAAGATTTTTCTTTTTCAAGATGCGACGGAACTTACTGGGAATGCCCCCGCCCGTGATGTGCGCTATGCCGCGCACATTCACCGGGCGCTTTTCGCCGTACCTTCCAAGCAAACGGAGGACGGCGTCGTGGTACACGACTGACGGTGTGAGAACAGCTTCGCCCCAGTTTTTTCCATTGGCTGTTTTTTTCTTCTGCCAATCATTCCCAACGGCATCGGTCAGAATTTTCCGAATCAGCGAAAAGCCGTTACAGCGCGCGCCGTGTTCACGGATCGCGAGCACAACATCGCCTGGTTGCATCAAGTCCACATCCATTACGCGGTCTTTGGCCACCACGCCCACGGCCGTTGCACTCCACACCGCGTGCGCCACGGTGCCAGGCACTTCGGCAATCTCGCCGGCCGGAATCACAATGCGCTGCGCTTGGCAGGCTTTGGCTAAACCGCCGAGCAGCGTATCAATCATCTTCGGATCGACTTTGGGAACATCAATGCAATTACTGACCGAAATTACTTCGGCACCGGTGCAGACCGCATCATCCGCGACCATCGCGAGGAGATCGTATCCGAGCGAATCGTAGCGCCCCATCCGGGCGGCAATATCCATCTTTGTACCCGTGCCATCGGTCGTTTGAACCATGTAGAAATCACCCATGTCCAACAACCCAGCGTAGCCGTCGGCCTCCTCCACGGGCGCACCGATCATCCCCGCGCGGGACGGGAACGTCACCGCGGCGCGCGCGTACGCCGCCTTGGAGGCGGCGTCGCCGGCGGCGGTGTCCACTCCAGCGTCCTTATACGTGGTCATGGCCAAAGCCTAGCTGAACCTCCTAAACCTTCCAAACTTGCTAAACCAAAAGTTTAGAACGTTTAGCAGGTTTAGTAGGTTGAATTAGCGTAAACTATGTTCGTGCCCCAGAAACCCTATAGCGAACTCCGTCTGCTCCTGATTGTCATCGCAGCGGTCAAAGTATTGGCGGCCGTCCTGCTGCTTTTGTTTCCCGCGTGGGTGATCAGTTTCTTCGCCGATGTGACATACGATATTGGCCACCAGTATTTGCTCATGGGCCTGGCGACCTTTTTAATAGTGCTCGCCATCGGGTCTCTCCTGGCCATGCTCAGGCCGCTGCAAAATAGGGGAACCATCACGCTTCTGGCCATCGATCACTTCGCCATTTTCCTGCTTGATCTGATCATTTTGGTCCGCGGCTCAGATATCTCCTGGTATCTGCTCCTGCCGGAGATGATCTACACGCTGGGCGTGAGCGTGCTACTCATTCGATTCTTCCCGGTGGCGGACTACGCAGCGGAACTGCGTGAGACGGCCGATGAACTGGTCGGCCAAGTGCGCAAAAA